>NZ_CALPCB010000010.1:0-93877 GCF_943192895.1 Veillonella intestinalis
ACACAGTAGTTAAGCTCGTAAACGCCGAAAGTACTTGGCTGGAAGCGGCCTGGGAGGATAGGTAGTCGCTGATTAATAAAAGCAAAGGGTCATACCGAAAGGTATGGCCCTTTTGCTTTTACTGATGAGCTACTGAGTAACTCATCAGGTTAGTTTCCAGCCAACATAGTAGGAGTATCTCTAAGTGTTAAAGCACAATAGAAGCAGTCCTGGTATGCAGAGAGCATAATTTATAGGAGCAAAGTGACGCATAAATTATTGCGAATCGCATAGTTCGGGGCGTAAGATTTCTCTTCGAGAAATCCACAGCATCCGAACGGACGTATTTAATATGTACTAAGTGTGACGCACAAATGGGTGTGAATCTTTTAGTTCGCAGCGTAAAATTCTTCGAAGAAGAATTCACAGCTGTCGAACAGATAGGAAAGAATACCGTGTTTTAGAATCTGCTTCCTATCCTCCCAGAAGCTGGGAAAAGTAGTGAACCAGCTTTGAAGGACTGTAAGAACTCCCCAATGTGCTTGATAATATGATATAATTGATACCATCATAAAATATACTTTGAGTAGAGAGAAACGAGGTTTATATGAGCATTAATATTACAATTCGTCGTGGGGAACGACAAGATATTGCAGCCTTATTAGACATATATAATTATGAGGTACTCCATGGTGTAGCAACGCTGGATATACGTCCTAGAACCATTGAAGAGTGGACTGAGTGGTATGAGGCACATAATATCAAAAACCACCC
This sequence comes from Veillonella intestinalis, assembly GCF_943192895.1. Taxonomy (NCBI): domain Bacteria; kingdom Bacillati; phylum Bacillota; class Negativicutes; order Veillonellales; family Veillonellaceae; genus Veillonella; species Veillonella intestinalis. Next base: position 754 of record NZ_CALPCB010000010.1, read on the forward strand.
TTTACTTGTAGCTACTGTTGAAAATACGGTAGCTGGATATGCAACTTTATCAGAATATCGGAGTAAAGAAGCTTACTCAAGTACCGTTGAATTGTCTATTTATGTGGGGCCTGATTTTCGGGGAAAGGGAATAGCAAGTCGTTTAATGGCAGATATATTACAACTTGCTAAAGAGGATCCAACGGTGCATTTGGTTGTATCAGTGATTACAGCTGGTAATGAGGCTAGTGTAGCTTTACATAATAAATTTAATTTCACTTTTTGTGGTACTATTCGTGAGGTTGGAGTCAAACAAGGGCGTTATTTAGATATTGAAAATTACATGTTACTAGTTTAAACTAAAATATAAGTATAGTTTAGTGTTAATTGATGGAGGATTACTGATGAAAACATATTCGTTTCATTATGGAGAGCAGATGATTGATTGTACTTTGGATGAAAAGCGTGTTATTGGGGAATTACATATGGCTGAAACGCCAGTTATTGTTGATCCAGAATCTGCTATTCGTGATGCATTAGAAAATCCCATTGATTCTAAACCACTAAAAGAATTAGTAAAACCTAATGAAACAGTTGCTATTATTGCAAATGATACAACGCGAATTGCTAATACGCATGTATTTATGCCCATTATACTAGATTATCTTAATGAGGCAGGTATCCCAGATGAAAATATTAAAATTGTATTTGCTTTAGGGACGCATCGTGATATGACTGAAGCTGAAATGATTAGCGAAGTGGGCATGGAAGCGGCTGGTCGTGTAACAATGATTAACTCTTCCGCTAAAAAAGCTGATGATTTTAAATATGTAGGCACCACTTCTTTTGGCACGGAAGTATATTTAAATCGTCATGTAGTGGATGCAGACCATATTATTTGTACAGGTTCCGTAGTTCATCATTTCTTTGCCGGTTTTGGTGGTGGCCGAAAAGCTATTTTACCAGGGGTAGCATCTTATGAAACAATTCGTCAAAACCACAGTTTGATGCTTGATGAAAACGCGACTATTGGACATTTAGAAGGCAACCCAATTTATGATGATCAAATTGAAGGTGTGGCTATGTGTCCACCAACATTTTTGTTAAATGTTGTATTGAATGGGGAAAAAGAATTCACTGGGGTGTTTGCTGGTCACTATATTACGGCCCACAAAGCAGCTTGTGATTTTGTAAATGCTCAAAACGGGGTAGAAATTGAACGTCAAGCACCTATTGTAATTGCCTCTACAGGGGGTTACCCAAAAGATATTAATATTTATCAATCCCAAAAAACGATGGATAATGCTGTGCGCGCTGTAGCGCCAGGTGGTGTAGTTATTTTATTAGCTGAATGCCGTGAGGGCTCTGGGTCGGCTATTTTTGATGAAACAGTTAATACTTTTGATTCGATTCAAGCTATTGAAGATTCTGTTCGTCAAGATTTTCAAATTGGACGTCATAAGGCCTATGCAGTAACACGTTTGATGAAAAAAGTAGATTTTTATTTACTTTCTAGTTTAGATGATGCATACGCCAAAAAGGCCTTTTTTACACCTGTACATTCTTTGGAAGAAGCCCTTCAGTTGGCTGATGCTAAATTGGGCAGCGATGCTGAAATTTTACTTATGCCTCATGGTTCTTATACAGTTCCAATTGTTAAAAAATAAAATACATTGACATAGGAAAAAGAGAAGTCTTATACAATAGAAATAGCCCCTTAGAGCTAATATAGTTCTAAGGGGCGTTTTTATTTTAGTGTTTAAAGAAAATTAGCACTTGCATTTTTAAATAATTCGATGTATACTGATATAAGTAAATGCATGTGCATGCATTTTGTGAAATATAAAATAAATATAAGTCAGAAATTTAGACTGATAATGATAGAGTCATTTATTAATTAAATCGCCTAAAGGGGGGTGGACATATGGCTTATATACTTAATTGGCTAGCTGATTTACGACGGATTAAAGAAATTTCAGAAACCTTGGAGAAAGAATTAACAGCTCGTTCGTCATTAAATTTAAATGGCTATTATGTGCTTTATTTTTTAGCGCATAGTGAAGAAAAAAAATTGCGTTTAAACTTATTACAAGAGCAAATGGGATTAAGCCAAAGTGCTATGTCTCGTATGATCGTTCGCATGGAAGGGATGAATTGTGGTTCTATTCAACGCGTTAGTTGTGAGTGTGATAAGCGCGGAGTATATATTGCTATTACAGAATGTGGTTTGAAACGATTAGCGGAAGCAGAACCGATTGTGGAAGACGTATTAAAGAGATTTTATGCGTAAGATTGGTAATTCCGATCTAAGCAATGATGAGACGTGATTATTGCTTAGGTCGTTTACATATATTAAATTATTAGTAAAATATATGCATGAGCATTCATTTATAAAAATGTATGAACATGCATGGATATAGTGATTGATAAAGTAGAATTGATGGTGAATCAGTCAGTTTGTGGGAATGATTTGTAATTTAGTTAACTCACAGCTGTTGGTAATAAATAAAGGAGAGTTAATAATGAAACAATTAACAGAGCAAGTACGTTTACGAAATGGTGTGGTATTAAAGAATCGGTTAGCGATTCCGCCAATGACAACACGTATGAGTTATTATGATGATACGGTAACTGGTGATGAAATAGCTTATTATGGAATGCGTACAGGCGATGTAGGATTATTTGTTACAGGCGTAGCACATATTCAACCAAATGGGCGAGGCTGGACTGGTGAATTGGGTGTATATGATGACAAGTTTATTTCCGGTTTAAGTCGCTTGGCAGCTACGATGAAACAGAATGGCACCAAAGCAGTGCTTCAAATTTTTCATGCAGGGCGCATGAGCGATAGCAAAACTTTAGAAGGCGAGCAGCCAGTAGCGCCAAGTGCTATTGCTTCAGCTCGTGAAGGCTCTGAAGTACCACGTGAGTTGACAAATGAGGAAATTGAAGAAATTATTGAAAACTTTAAAGCAGCTACTGTACGCGCTATTAAAGCGGGGTTTGATGGTGTAGAATTGCATGGCGCTAATCATTATTTATTACATCAATTTTTCTCACCGCATTCTAATCGCCGTAACGATCAATGGGGCGGTTCATTAGAAAAACGTTATACCTTTATTGAGCGCGTCGTAGATGGCGTTTTGAGTGTAGTTAAAGAGATGAATGTACCTGACTTTATTGTGGGCTATCGTTTTTCACCACGAGAAGAAACGGATCCAGGTTTTAATTTAGAAGAAACTTTATGGCTAGTAGATAAATTGGCCGATAAAGAATTAGATTACTTACATATTTCGTTAACTCGTTATGATCGAGCTACTAATCTTGAAAAATATGCTGATAAATCTATGTTGCAGTATGTGTATGAAACGATTAATGGCCGTTTGCCATTAGTATCTGTGGGGGATATTCATAACCGTGCTGATTTAGAAGCAGCGCTACAATATTCTGATATTGCAGCGGTTGGTATTGGTGTATTAATTGATCCTAAATGGTTTGCTAAAATACTAGCTGGTCGAGATAATGAAATTCGCCATACCTTGAATTTACAAGACAAAGACTTATTGATGATCTCCAATGGGACATATACGTTTATTGAAATGAAAGCGCCTCATTTGTTAGTAAAATAAGTCTTTGGTGAGCCTTTTTCAGAGTATATAGTTGTTAAGTGGCTGCTGTATAGGAGGGGCAAATTCTCTATTTCATTTTGAAAGGGGGGATGACCTAGTAAATTAAAACTTGAAATATATAAAACTTCATAGTATACTATTTTATAAATTTAACTCATGGGAGTTAAATACTAATCAAGTGTTTTGATTAGTGTGTAGAATGGTAGAAGTTGCATTAGGCAACGCGTAGAGAGGAGTTTTTATATGTTTAAGCGTAGTATGGTAAGTGTAATGGTGGGCCTTTTGGGCTTAGCATTGTTAGTAGGTGGTTGCGGCACTGGTGGTGCTAGCCAAGATGGAAAACTTCGTATTGGTATTTTACAACAAGTGGAACATCCTGCTTTAGATGCTTCAACAGAAGGTTTTAAAGCTGGCTTGGCAGAACGTGGTTATACATCTGACAAGGTTGAACTGGACTTCCAAAATGCTCAAGGTGAGCATTCTAATATGGAAAGTATTACGAGTCGCTTTGTTTCCGATAAGGATAATCTTATTTATGTAGTGGGTACGGCAGCCTCCCAAATTGTAGCGAATGCAACTAAAGAGATTCCTATTGTAGGCGCCGCTATTTATGATTACAAAGGTACTGGTTTAGTTCATTCCGTGGAAAAGCCAGGAACTAATGTAACCGGTACTACAAATTTTAACCCTGTGCCGAAACAGCTCGATTTAATTTTAAAAGTATTACCAGGCACTAAGGAAGTAGGCGTTATTTATTCGTCTAGTGAAGTTAATGCACAGATCCAAGTGGCAGCTTTTAAAGAATATGCAGCCACTAAAGGTATTAAAGTAGCGGAAGAAACCATTACTAGTGTTAATGATATTCCACAGGTAGCTACGAACTTAATTAATAAAGGTGTAAAGGTTATTTATACGCCAACAGATAATTTAATTGCTTCAGCTATGCCTAATTTAGTAGCTGTAGCGGAAGCCGCTAAGGTGCCAGTTTTTGTATCCGATGGCATGTTAATTGAAAAAGGCGGCTTTATGGGATATACTGTTGATTTTTACCAATTAGGTGTTCAAGCAGGCCATATGGCAGCTGATATTTTAGATGGGAAATCTAAACCCGCCGATATGCCTGTTCAAATGCAAGCGACTATGAAACTTGCCACGAACCCTGAGATGGCTAAAAAATTGGGGATTACAATTCCTGATGATTTGCCTCAAGAAGCTAAATAGTTAGCTCTGTTTTACTTAATATTGCACATATGACACCGTAAGGACGATAGAAGGTTAAGATTCCATGAAAATCTAACTTTTGAGCGAACTTACGGTGTTTTTGTATGGCAAAAAGATGATAAAACCTATCATATGGGGTATAATAAATAATAGGAGTTTTCGATATAGTAAATATTGTATTGTAAGATACTGCTTATAAAGATATATAGTATAAAGGAGTTTAATATGATTGATTTTGTAGCGATAGATTTTGAAACCGCTAATAAATATGCTAATAGTGCTTGCTCATTAGCAGTAGTAACAGTAGAAGATGGACAGATTACTAAACGAGGCTATAGCTTGATTAAGCCACCATTTATGCAATTTGATGAAGAATGTATTGCTATTCATCAGATTCAACCGCAAGAAGTGATGGATAAACCTACCTTTGATGCCCTCTGGCCCGCTATTTATGAAAATCATTTAAAAGGTAAATTAGTGATTGCTCATAATGCTAAGTTTGATATTGGTGTACTGCGAGCTACATTAGACCATTATAATATTGAATGGCCTGAATTAGACTTTACATGTACTGTAAAAATTTCAAAACGAGTTTGGCCTGACTTGCAGAATCATAAATTAAATACAATGGCTGCTTACTTAGGTTATGAATTTAAACATCATTATGCCTTAGATGATGCTGAAATTTGTGCACAAGTAGCCATTGCAGCGGCTAAAAAGCGTGGTGTTCATTCTATGGAACAATTGTTAGCTAATATAGGCTTAGCGAAGGAGTCTTTTATTACGGATGATCGCCGTGAAAAAGTAAAAGAAGAAGCAGCTGGCGAACAGATGTCATTCTTCTAAAGGTACTAAGTTTTTTAGGATAGTTATAAAAGATAATAGGAAAACAGGTAATTAGGTACTAGGTAATTAGGTACTAGGTAATTAGGTACTAGGTAATTAGGTACTAGGTAATTAGGTACTAGGTAATTAGGTACTAGGTACTATTTACTATTTACTATCTATTATCTACTAGGTACTAGACATTAGGTAATAGGTAAATAGGACAAGCCTTCTGGTTTAAGGAGCTACTGATGGATAAAAAACAATCACAACAGACATATACGGGACGTGATATATTAGCTCACGTAGATCATACATTACTAGCCCCTACAGCGACGTGGGCACAGATTCAGACCTTGGTAGAGCAAGCATTGGCATTTAAGACGGCCTCCGTGTGTATTCCTCCAGCTTATGTGAAACGTGTAAGAGAGACTTATGGAACGGGTATTACAATTTGTACGGTAATAGGTTTTCCCTTAGGTTATATGACAACAGAGGCAAAAGTGGCAGAAACAAAAGAGGCCCTAGCCAACGGGGCTGATGAAATCGATATGGTAGTTAATCTTGGCACTGTCAAAAATGGCCAGTATGCAGCTGTGGTAGAAGAAATTAAGGCTCTTAAAGACGTATGTGGTGAATCGATTTTAAAGGTTATTATTGAAACTTGCTATTTGACGGAGTGCGAGAAGATTGTTCTTTGCCAGGCTGTGACAGATGGCGGTGCCGATTACATTAAAACATCCACTGGTTTTGGTACAGCTGGAGCGACCTTAGAAGATGTGCTCTTATTTAAGCAATATATAGGACCAAACGTGAAAATAAAAGCAGCAGGTGGCATTCGCTCTATAGAAGATATGCTAGCCTACTTAGCAGCTGGTTGTGAACGTATTGGTGCTAGTGCAGCCGTTGGTTTATTGGAGACACGGCTAGATGAGACTTTATCCTTAAAAAGTATAACTGATCTGTAGAAGTATATTGCATTTGCTGTTACTTATACAAATTAATGGCTGATAGTGTCCTAAATAACTCAAGAAATGAGAGGTAAGCCTATGCATATGAATGAGCTGATTTTAAAAAAACGTAATGGTGGCACTCATAGTGAAGCGGAATTTACATATATGGTAACTGAGCTTGTTAAAGGCACAATTCCTGACTATCAGATGAGTGCTTGGCTTATGGCTGTATATTTTCAAGGCTTAACAGCTGAGGAAACAGCGGATTTAACAATGGCTATGGCTCAATCGGGCGAACAAATTGATTTGTCGAGTATACCAGGAGTTACAGTAGATAAGCATAGTACAGGCGGTGTAGGAGATAAAACAACCTTTATAATAGCCTCCATTGTAGCCGCTTGTGGTGTGCCGGTGGCGAAGATGTCAGGTCGTGGTCTGGGACATACAGGAGGCACCATTGATAAATTAGAAGCAATACCCGATGTGAAGGTAGAACTTTCTAAGGAGGAGTTTTTTCAGATTGTACGCACCGTAGGCGTAGCCGTTACAGGGCAGTCGGGAAACTTAGCGCCAGCTGACAAATTGCTATATGCTTTGCGTGATGTGACTGGCACAGTGGATAGCATTCCTCTTATCGCTTCTTCGGTGATGAGTAAAAAAATAGCAGCAGGCAGTGAAGCCATTTTGCTAGATGTTAAAGTGGGCAGTGGTGCCTTTATGAAAACCTATGAAGACGCCCTAGAATTAGCTGAAATGATGGTAGCCATTGGTACTCATAACCAACGTAAAACAGTGGCCTTAATTACTGATATGGATCGACCTTTGGGTCAAGCTATTGGCAATGCTGTAGAGATTGCCGAAGTTGTGGCTACTTTGCAGGGGCATGGTCCAGCCGATTTGGTCAGTGAATCACTCGAATTAGCAGCTAATATGTTGTATTTAGGGGGCAAGGGGGATTATGAAGCTTGTCATACATTGGCGAGTGATACTTTAAAAAGTGGGCAAGCATTTACTAAGTTTTGTGAAATGGTTGAGGCTCAAGGTGGCGATAGCTCTGTGCTAATGGAGCCAATGTTTAAGGAGGCCGCTTATAAGGAGGCCATATTGGCTCCCGTTTCAGGTTATATTATGCATATGGATGCTGAAACTTGTGGACGGGCTGCGTTACTATTAGGAGCTGGACGTTATACTAAAGCGGATATTCTTGATTATAAAGCAGGTATTTGGATGTTGAAAAAAACAGGCGATAAGGTTGTGGTAGGAGAGCCTATTGCCTATGTGCAGAGCAATACAGCAAGCACCTTAGCAGAGGCTAAAGAGCGATATATTTCAGCCTTAGAATTTGGTACTACGAAGCCAGTTACAAAACCTTTGGTGTGGGCTCGTGTCAGTGAAGAAGGGACGGAATCATATATATGAAAGAATCAGTTATATTAGCGAATTCTTCAGTAGATATAGGCGCTGTTCTATTAAAGGCGGCTCATGAGGCAAAACAGAATTCTTATAGTCCCTACTCAAAGTTTGCTGTTGGCGCTGCTGTACTTTGTAAGGATGGGACTATATTTACCGGGTGCAATATAGAAAATGCATCATTTGGACTTACTAATTGTGCGGAACGAGTAGCGATACAGACTGCTGTGGCAGCGGGGTATAAGGAATTTCAAGGGATTGCTATTGTCGGTGATTCAAAGGGACCGTGTATGCCTTGTGGAGCCTGTCGCCAAGTTTTAGTGGAGTTTAAAATACCTCTAATTTATTGCGAAACAGAGACAGGTGATAGCATTAGCTACACCTTAGAGGACATATTGCCTCATAGTTTTGGCCCTGGGGATTTATAATATTTATAATAAAAGCGAGTTAGTCGTATACACCAGTGTGGTGATTTTACGGCTAACTCGCTTTGTGTTTACAAGGAAAATAAACTTACTAGAATATTTAGTGAAGTAGTATTCCCTAGTATAGTTATTGTATTGTAAGGATTACAAGATTATATGATCCTTAGAAGGCTGGTAAAATAGCCCCTTTGTATTTGTCATCAATGAATTTCTTGATTTCTTCGGATTGAAGCGCTTTCATCAATTTTTGGATTTCAGGACGGCTTTCATCGCCTTTACGAACTGTTATGATGTTAGCATATGGGGAATCTTTATCTTCTAAGAATAAAGCATCTTTAACAGGATTTAAGCCAGCTTCTAGGGCAAAGTTAGTATTGATAACTGCTAAGGCTACATCGTCTAAGCTACGAGGCAATTGTGCGGCTTCTAATTCTACAAATTCAAGATTTTTTGGATTGCTTACAATATCTGTTTTAGTGGCATAAATATTGTTAGGATCTTTTAATTTAATTAAACCTGTTTTTTCAAGTAAAAGAAGGGCACGACCACTATTACTTGGATCATTAGGAATTGCAATTTTAGAACCATTTGGTAATACGGAATCTAAGTTTTTATCTGTAATCGTTTTGGAGTAAATCCCCATTGGTTCGATATGAACTTTACCAGCGGAAACAAGGTCCATTTTGTGTTCGCTGGCAAATTTATCCATATATGGGACATGCTGGAAGAAGTTGGCATCTAATTCTTTATCATTTAAGGCTAAGTTAGGTTTTACATAGTCTGTAAATTCGATGATTTTTAAATCAATGCCTTCTTTTTCTAATAATGGTTTAGCTTGCTCTAAGATTTCACCATGGGGTACTGGAGATGCACCTACCGTAATTGTTACTTTGTTAGATGAACCAGTTGAGCTGCCTGTGTCACTACCACAACCAGCAAGTAATAAGGCGCTACCAAGAATAGCTGTGGCAGCTAGGGATAAAAGTTTTTTCATACTATACCTCCTCAGGTTATACAGTAATTAAGAAACATCAGATGAGTTAATAAAAAAAGATGGCCTCGGACACCGAGCCATCACTGCTTGCGCGTTGTATCTCTCGGTATATACCGCAGGAATTAGCACCATCGAATGGTTGCCGGATTTCATAGGGCCAGTCCCTCCATCACTCTCGATAACGTTTCATATATAATTCTTTGGTAAGTATATCATGAGAGGACAAATTTGTAAAGCAAAAAGAAAACCGACTCTGTGGGGCAGAGTCGGTTCGTATTGGTTCATAGTTTGCTAGTGACAATAGATATGTTAAAATGCTGGCAAAATGGAACCTTGATATTTATCTTCGATGAATTTTTTAGTGTCTGCCGATTGAAGGGCTTTTACTAATTTTTGAATTTCAGGACGATTTTCATCACCAGGACGTACGGCAATTAAGTTAGCGTATGGTGAGTTCTTATCGTCTAGGAATAAGGCATCTTTAAGGGGATTTAATTGGGCCCCTAACGCATAGTTGGCATTAATAACAGCAATATCTACATCGTCTAGACTACGTGGTGTTTGTGCCGCTTCTAATTCAACAATGTCTAAGTTTTTAGGATTAGAAGCTATGTCAATTTTGGTGGAGTAAATATTGCTAGGATCTTTTAGTGTGATAAGTCCAGCTTGTTGTAATAATAGCAAGGCACGACCCGTATTAGTAGGATCATTAGGAATGGCTACTTTAGCGCCATTAGGAATTGACTTTTGTAAATCTTTGTCTTTTATTTTGTTGGAATAAAGACCCATTGGTTCAATATGAACGGCACCAGCAGATGCAAATTTCATATTGTGTTCTTCTTCAAACTTTTTCATATATGGGATATGCTGGTAGAAGTTGGCATCTAGTTCTTTATCATTTAAGGCTAAATTAGGTTTGATGTAATCGCTAAACTCAATAATTTTAAGTTCAACTCCTTCTTTAGCTAATTTGTCTTTTACCTGTTCTAAGATTTCTGCATGTGGTACCGGTGAAGCTCCCACAGTTAAGGTTACTTTTTTGTCAGAACCTGCGGCGGCATTGCCTTGATCATTGCCACAGCCAGCGAGTAATAGAGCGCTACCTAATACAAATGTAGCGGCTACGGATAAAAACTTCTTCATAAATGAAGCCCTCCTTTTTCTCAAATAAAAATATGTATGAAATTTATTATTAATTTTGCATCCCCAATACAAAATTAATATAGCGATAGGGTAATAAAAAAACGATGCCCTCGGGTATTCCGAGTCATCGTTACTACTTTTTATCTCTCGGTATACGCCGCAGGAATTAGCACCATCGAATGGTTGCCGGATTTCATAGGGCCAGTCCCTCCATCACTCTTGATAATATCGCTATTGAATTTCTTTGCTGATTATAGCATGAAGAAAAGACAGTTGTAAAGTAGGAAAATATATAAATTTATGAATTTAGTAGGAATTAAGTTGTTGGTAGTGTTTATTAAGTCTTAGCATATATTTTAGTGTTTATATGAAATTTTATTTTTGAAAGTTTATTTATAAGATTAGAATATAGAACGAAAAAATGCGTTTAATTTTATTTGAAATTCATAATATAAAATTATAATTAATTATAAAAATGATGAAGCGACTGCTTTTTTGCAGTCGCTTTTTTCATTTTTATGATTTTTGAATTAGGTTAATTATTTTAATAAATCAACTTAATGTTGGCTTTTGATACCATTTTTAGGTTGATTAGAACCATTATTAGAACAATAAATATCTGAAAATATGTCATACTAAAAATGAGAACTTTGCTATAGCAGATATATTAAGAAAGGTTGGATTGATGTGGTTGATGTATCGGTTGTAATGAAGCAGATTGGGGTGAAAATCGAATATTTTCGAAAAATAAAAGGGTTGAGTAGATCAGAATTGGCTGAAGCGATTAATATGAGTGTTAATAGTATAGGAAGAATAGAGCGTGGTAATTATAATAAATCCATATCTGTTCATACTATTATTGCGATAGCAGAGGGCCTTGATATAGAGTTCACTAAAGTTTTAGAATTTAGCGATCAAGAAAAAGCAAGGTGGGAGGTGTCAGATTTTAAAAATTTTATAAAATAAGCTAGTTTGTAGTTATTTGGAGGGATTTTCTTGTTTGAAGGAAACAAAATTATATTAATTCTGGCATCTATTGTGGTAGGAGCTTTATTAAATTTAATGCGAGATAAAAAAATATCTCTTAAATTAATTGCTTATAGTTTTGGCAGCTTTTTATGTATTTTTGAATTTATTACAATTTTTACAGATATTTATGATAAAAATTTAATTCCAGAAATTGGCTTAATTGTAGGATTATTAATATTGGGATATATAAAATTTATAGACAAAGAAAAATATTCTTTTATTCATCGATTATTTCAATGGTCTTATTTATCTTTATTTAACTCGTGGTTTTTTAAAATATTATTAAACAATTTAGCCTCTGGCTCTATAACAATAATCATAATTACTATTATTAATTTAATAGTAATTGTATATACTGTACCAATTATAATTAATTCAATTAATTGGAATCGTGGATATTTAATTATTAAATTTAACGAAGTAATGGATGATTTTATTAATGCAGGAATATGTTTATTGAGTAGAATTGATCAAATTATTATACGAATATTACTGCATATATATTTTCTCGGCCTCCCAATATTAGCGCTAAATAATATTGAAAAATTAATTATAAAAAATGGGATAACTGAAACTATTTTAGTACTTTTAAGTATCCCTATTATTTATATAGTTTTATTAGCTAGATATAAAAGAATAAATGAGCGTAAAGTTTTTTAAATATGCTTTTAAATTATAAAATTTAATATTAGTCTTATTTATGGTAGAAAAGGAGTTTTTTATATGGCCACATTATTTAGTAATTTTATTAATATTATTGCTTTGATTATTGGGGGTGGCTAACATTTAAAGTATATTGCTCTTTGGCAAAAAAATATAATATAGTATCATTTTCAGGATTTATAGGGCATATGTGGGGGCATTTAGATTTATTGATTTCCTCAATATTAATTGCTGGATTAATAATGGGTATACCGTTGTATATTGGAGAAAGTTTATTAAAGTGGATAGGAATTTTATAATTTTTGATAGGGAGGGCTAATTATGAACTTATTAACTTATTTTAGACAAAAACAATCTACAAAATTATTTCTTTTTATATTACTTTCTATTTTATTGTTAGTTGGTGGGTGCGGTTATGATGATAATGTAAAAGTCGTACGAAATGGAAACTTTTATGATTATCCTAATATACCTATTGGTGAAGCTTTTGATGATTTTTTTGAAGATAGCAAATGGGAATCTTTTACTAGTGATGATAATCGTATTATTGTAGATTTTAAGGGAAAATGTCTCTATAACGATAAAAAGGCTAATGTTCATATGCAATTTACGTTATATAATAATCAGTCATTTGAAGTTACATACAGTAGTATAAATGATGTTCCAATTAATATTTTAATGCATGGAGGTTTAATTTATAAAGTGATGGACTCTTATGAGAAATAAGTGCATTGTATATTTATATAAAATCTATAGGAGGATAGTATGGAAAAGTTTTGTTCTAATTGTGGAAAATTATTGGATAAAGATGCCAAATTTTGTGGCGCTTGTGGTAAAAGCTTAAAAAGAAATAGTGTAGATGTAGTAATGAACACGATAGACTCTAATGTTGAGAAGTTAGAAAAAAATAGTGCAGAAGTAATAAAAAATAAAGTTATTCCTACACTTGATAAGGTGGGCGCGAAAATACATGAGGACTTTTGGGAGCCAAAATTAAATTCAGAAGAACAAGTATTTATTGAAGATAAAGGCTTTATTGATTCTTTTTTTAAAAAAGATGGGAGATTAAATAGAAAACCTTATATTTTTCGTTTAGTAACAATTCATTTATCTAGATTTGTTTTTATGCTTACACTATGGTATTTACTCTCCGATGATTATGGAAATGTGTCAAGCCCTATTGAATGGTTACTGATTGCGCTGGCTATGTGTTTTGTATATTCTAATTACTGTATAAATGTTAGGAGGCAACAAGATTTAGCAACCTTTGATGAGGATGTAGAAGCGAATAGTGAGGATAATGATAAAGATGATAAATTTTTTCTTTCTAAAGCTATTGTTTTTTTAGAATTTATGGCATTACTAAGTGTCTTTAATGATGGACATACATTACGTGGTACTACAAAATTATATAAAGACCTTGAACCACTTTTTATCATAGGTGCGTATTTTTTCCTATTATATTTATCGACAAAGAGAGGAACTAAAGGAAGAAATCAATATGGACCCGATCCATTAGAACACAAATAATTCTATTGCTTTATATTTTATGATAGAAAGAGGTTCTTTAAATGAAATATATTTGTACACAGTGTAATGCTGAAAATTCAGGTGATAATAAATTCTGTTACAATTGTGGTGCTAGGCTTCAAGAAACAGTTAATTTAGATGATAGTAGTTTAGTAGAGTCTAATGATAATACGCAAGAGGAAATAACAAATAATAATGTCCCCCAATTGGATAATAAAAAAAGAATAATAAAATATATATTAGGGGGATTATTAGTAATATTAGTCGGTTTTTTGGGTGTTCATTTTTTAGGATTTGGAGATACTGCCTATATCACTACTGTACAAACTATGCAATTAACAAAGTCTGAAACTTTAGGAGATAGAGTAACAAGTGTCTTACTTATAGAAGGGGGGAAAAATGCAAGGGTGGAAAATATAAAATGGACTGTTGTTAGGGAGAATAAGAAAGGTAAGATAGTAGAGGCACGCCTAAATAAAACATTGTGGGTTGAGATACAAACATATCAAAGAAAAGATATGATTTATGTAGATCCCGGCGATATAGTATTGCATAATAAAACTTACAATAATAGTAGGATTCTATTCTAAGTATCACTAAAATATTAAAAGATAGGATATACAAATGAAAAAACGTTGTTTATTATTAGGTATAATGATGTTCTTTACAATAGTTCCTAGTTATGCAAGTGATGGAATTACGGCTAATGCATTAATAGGTAAATGGATTGCTATTAAAGACAGTACTACAATGACCATTACCAGTAATGCTATTAATAAAGCACCGTATTATTTACGGGATATAGAAAGGGAAGGTGAATTAACTAAAATTTCTATAATTATAAATGGAAAAAATATTTTAACATTTATATTTGCAAATAATAATCCTAATTTATTTAAATTAATACGTAGCGATTCAACTGAAGGAGAGTATTATTCAAGATAATGGAGATTTAGTAGAGATGGCTGGGCATTCGTTAAAAAAATTAAAAATATTACTGTTGTTATTAGTCACATTAACACTTTCTATTGCTTTATTTGGGTGTGGAAATAATGAAAACTCTTCACAAAATAATCAAGTTATTACAAATACCTCAGAAAATGATAAAGTAAAAAATACAGAAGATTCTGCAGATAAAAATAACCCTTTTAGAGAATTTAAAGATACTAATAATTCACTTAGTCAATATTTTTATTGGACTAATCATGTAGGCATTAATGCTTTTAATGAACAAAGAATAAAAATTTTAGAAGTTTTAAGAAACTCCAACAAGAGTGATGCAAAGATGATCCCTCTTACAAAAGGGAGTAATGGACTTGTTGAAACTGCACCAGGAGGTAATATTGATTATTTGTATTTTGGTCCCATAGAAAATAAACGGCCTAATGGAGAAGGGCTTTTATGGAAATCTACAGGTATTTTAAATACTTCTCAAAAAAATATTTCGAGAGGAGAGTTAGTGTTTATTGGAACATTCATTAAAGGTAAATTGTCAAGCGAATATGTTCTTGCATTTTATCAGGGAAAACTATACTATGAAGGCTCCATAACTAATATAACGCAAATTTCTTCAATACCAAAAGAACATGACGAACCTAATAGTATTAACGAAGGCTTTTACTATATATCACCACAACAATTTTTTTATGCAAAAATATTAGAAGGTTTATCTTTAGAGAACTCGATATCTCTTAATAATCAATATTATTTGATTAATGATTTTGATCCATTTAATCAATATACCGAACAGAGTTTTTTCCAGTCGTTCTTTAGAGGTTATTACTTATCTGATATTGCATTATATGAGAATATAAGTACTGCTTACTATGTTGACGATGGAAAAATTAAACTTAAAGTAGCTCCTAAATTTGATATTGAAAACTTAATGTTAAATAAGATTTCAGACAGACGTATTCTTAAATATGGTGATAATGGAAATTTAGAATACGATATTATTGGTGATATTAGTGGAATCGGTGTTGTTCATGAAGATTTACTAACTGGGAAAAAACCTCATTATAGGCTCAATGGGAAATCGGGAACTATCTATTATCCGAATGGCAAAATTAAATATCAAGGTGAGTTTGATTTTCGATTAGCTCCTCATGGATTCGGAACTTTATACAAAGAAGACGGCACAAAAGATTATACAGGGCAATGGGAGCATGGAAAATATAATCCTTAATAAAAACAAAATATAATAATTGTTAAGGCTAAAATAGGAGGGTATTATGGAATCTATTAGAGGTATATTAATGGTTATTGCGATAATTTGGTTAACATATCGCATATATAGAATTTTAGCTAGTAAATATCAAATTGTATCATTCTCTGGTTTTATAGGGCATATGTGGGGTCATTTGGATTTACTAATATGGTCATTTATAGGCGCATGTGCGGTTGTAGGACTTGTTTTAAATGGTATTGATTCTATATTTGGAACTAACTTGTTAAAATAAAAATTGTTAACTTTTTTTACCACCTAAGGGCTAAGCCCTTAGGTGGTTTTTGTTGTGCTAAAGCTCTTATTTTGATGATATAAGCAAGTTTATTCTTATAATATGTAATGAAAATAAGTATAAGGATTGTATGCTTAACTAGTAATACTAAAGAAGAGTTACTGACTTAACTACTTTATAAGAGTGGTTACAAAATAGTCATGATTAAAAGTATTAGGATTTGGAATAAAAAAAGAACTGTCTAGTAAACTAGACAGTTCTTAATTGTGGCGGAGAGAGAGGGATTTGAACCCTCGGTACGGTATCACCGCACACATGATTTCCAATCATGCTCCTTAAGCCGCTCGGACACCTCTCCATATGGCGCTACTTCATGTAACGTACTTTACTATTATAGAAGAAAGTAAAAATCTTGTCAATCCATAAAAAATAAAAATTTAAATCAGTCAGATGGGGCAAATTTGAATCTTTATAGTCGCATTAGTACACGTCTCATTGTAAAGGTAGGGGATAGTTATTCGATTACCTACGGTGTATGCAATTTGAGAGGGGGAGTATCTTAACAGTATTTGTGTAATTCTTCGCGATAATGTGCTAGTTTAATTTCGTCAGGCGAATAGGTAAATAGCTCGCTAATGGCTATGTCAAAAACCTCAGCTACTTTTAATAGAATATCTAAGGTAACACCTTCTATGCGATAGCCTCGTTCAAGGCGAGAAATGTAACTCGTGCTAATGCCTGTTTTTTCAGAGAGCTCTTTTTGGTACCAACCTTTTTCTTTGCGTAAATGGGCAATTTTACAGCCTAAACAGGTATAAAAAGCTTGCCCTTTTAAGGGTGTATCTACTGAGGCAGTAGGGCAGAGTGGATTTAAGAAGGCTGCTAATGCTAAGGCTGATTTGCTATTTGGTTTAAGTCTAAACGTTTTTACATGACTGGTGTTTTGTTTTTGTAAAGTTATTTCACTTGGTTTTATTGAATGGGTATTTGTTAATTTTGAAATTATGGTTGACACCACATACGCCTCCTCGTTGTGGTAATAGGGATAGATTAAATAAACAACTATATATTACTCCTAATCACATGTATTGTCTAATGTTTTGTGTCAATAAACATGTTGTTAATATGATTAATTAACAAAAAACGCTCATTTTTTCCCTAGCTAAAAGAAAAAATGAGCGTTATATCGTATTAGATTAAGGTATTAGATTAGCGTATTATGGTTTACATACTTTACAAGGTACATAGCCATTATTAATAGCTTCTTGGCGACTATCAAGATATACACGATTGTAGTCACTAATTTTTTGCGCCCCGCGGCAGTCATCGTAGTGGAATTTACTCGTTCGTGCATTCCCCGAATACGCAAACGTTGGTAAAGCCATGGTGAGTAATAAGGTGGCTACCGTAACAGATTTAATAAATATATTCATACCAGTCACAACCTTTCTTTGGTACTACATAAAACTATCATTTACCGCCTAGCGGATAAATGTAAGCAAGGTTTTGAGTTATTATTGTCTCAGTTCGGCTTTTTGTGTATGATATATGTTTATATATTGGTTAGTCTAAATGATACATATTGGGTTTTCGATCTCTAAAGACATTGATTTTGCGGCGAATATCGTCTGTAACACTTAAATCAATCGTGCCAATAGCAACTTCTTCAGAATCGCCTAGATGCAATAGTTCATCGCCCCATGGATCAAGTAATAAAGAATTTCCGGCACATTTTATTTTACCAATATAGCCACAAGTATTGACTGCGCAGAGAAACATTTGGTTTTCAATAGCTCGTGCTGTGTTTAAGATTTCCCAGTGGCGCTGGCGCATAGTAGGCCATTGAGCGGGCACAAAGAACAAGTCGACTCCTTGTAAAGTTGTAGTGCGGATGATTTCAGGAAAACGAATATCATAGCATGTTACACTGGAGCAAGGTATTTCATCTAAGTAGAAGCGGTGAGTTTGTTCGCCCCCTTGAAAAAACTTATCTTCTTTGGCAGGTGTAAAGCTATGAATTTTATCATATTGTGAAATAATAGTGCCTTCGCGATTTACAATATACGAAGTATTATATACTTTATTATCCCGTAAGGTAGCCACCGAGCCACCCACAATATTTACCTCATGTTTTTTAGCTAATTGACTAAGTAAAGTCTGGGTGCGCTCCCCATTTTTATCAGCCTCTTGTGGCAAGTGGTCGGTGGGGTAAAAGCCAGTATTCCAGGTTTCAGGTAAAACTAGAATATCGGGGCTTTCTTTAACGGCCGTTTCCACTAATTCTTCCACATGATAGTAGTTGCGATCTACATCCCCAACGGTTACATCCATTTGTAATAGGGCAATTTTTTTTTTCATTACATACTCCATTCAAAACGACAAGATGGTCGTAAACAAGAAGTTATATACTATATGAATTATAATATAAGTATAGGGGGAGATTTAAAAGGCTGTCAATAGGCATGGGCTGTTTGTTTGTGATATAATATACCTTGTATAATTGTTTTTAAATACAATAAAATAAGTAGGAGGCAATTTATGAAACGTTTCATAGTAGTCTTTGCCTTGCTTGGGAGTTTATTGATGCTCTTAGCAGGTTGTATGTCTGAAACGAAAGACACAACGGCTAGTGCTGCACAAGCACAACCACAGAAAGTAACTAAAACAGTAGCGACGGCAGTACCAAAGGGTATTCCTGTGCTTATGTATCACAAAGTAGGGCCAGAAGAAGATAATGATGCGGTCATTCGTGAGGATTTGTTCAGAGCCCAAATGAAGCTCTTACACGATAAAGGTTTTAATCCTATTACGATGGAACAATTAAATGATTATGTTCGTCATGGTAAGGCGGTGCCAGTTAAACCAGTAGTCTTAACCTTTGATGATGGCTATGAGGATACGTATAGCATTGTCTATCCCGTGTTAAAAGAATATGGCTTTGCAGGCACTGTATTTGTTAATCCAGGCGATGTAGGTACGCGTTTAACTTGGGAACAGATTAAAGAAATGCACGATAATGGCATAACTATTGCTAGTCATGGGTATGACCATGTGCGGATGAATGAATTATCTGATAGTGAGCAATTAGCTAATATTGTAAAAGCACAAATGGCGTTAAAAGAAAAATTAGGCATTGATAATCAATGGTTCTGTTATCCTTATGGTCGTGAAAATGAATATTCTCAAAAAGCAGCTACGGATAATGGTATTTTATTGGCTGTAACCATGAATCCAGGTTGGGTCCATGAAGGCGATAATCCGTATGCTTTGCAACGTATTTGGATTGGTAATGCTGTAGATCTCGCTCATTTTGAAGAACGGATAACAACGGAAGAGTATGCTGATTTATAAGGACAGATAGGAGTTAAGGATGAAACGATTTTTTAGTAAAGGGTGGGTAAAATTTATTCTCGTCATGTTTATTTTTACCATGCTTACCTCGCCCATTGTAGTGCTATTTGGCCCTTTTGATAATCTGAAACGTACCGTTGTGGGCGCTATTATGCGCTCGCGCCATCCTCATTACATTACATGGCTGTTTAATCAGGATGAAATCAATATGATTCTAGGCACGGTAAGTACAGTGCGAAGCCAAGATTTATTTAAGTTTAAAGCTCGTGAAGATACAACGCTTAAAATGCGTAAAATTGAGTCAACTCGTTATGTTGGTTATGTACTAGAAATTCCTGACCCTCGTCGTGTAAAGGTGGCAACGGCTAGAAACATTCAAGAAAAAGGGGAAACCGTAAGTAATATTGCTAAGGATAATGATGCGGTAGCCGCTATTAATGCAGGTGGTTTCCACGATCCTAATGGTACTGGTACTGGTCGTTTGCCGTATGGTTTCATCATGCAAGAAGGGGACTATGTGATTGGTAAAGATGTAGGACCTGATGAAGCGGTAGACTTTGTTGGTTTTACAAAAGATGGCAACTTGATTGCTGGCACATACAATAAAACAGAATTGGCTGAAATGAAAGCGGCTGAAGGTATTACCTTTGGACCACCACTTATTGTAGATGGTAAGAAAATGATTACTGATGGTGATGGTGGCTGGGGTATTGGGCCTCGTACGGCTATTGGTCAGAAAAAAGATGGTACTGTTATTTTTGTCGTTATTGATGGTCGTCAACCTGGTTATTCCACGGGGGCAACGCTTCGTGATGTGCAAGATGTACTATTTGAAGAAGGCTGCTATATTGCTGCGAATTTAGATGGTGGTTCTAGTACGACTTTATATTACAATGGTAAAGTTGTTAATAAACCAGCTGACTTGTTAGGTGAGCGGATGATTCCAACCGCCTTTGTTGTGAAATAGGAGGACCCATGGCATCGTTTGGTAAAGTTTTAAGCGCCTTTGTCTTGGGGCTAGCATTACAAGGCGGAATTTATTATTATTTAGATCAAATTTATTTTGCGCCTACTACTGAGTTTGAAGTGACGGCCAGTGATGGGCAAGAAAAAGACGGTAATTTTCCTGATGTAGGGGAAGGCAATAAATACTATTCACAAGGGCATAAATATATGGCCGTTGTAACGCAAGACTCTGTAAAAGTATATACATCTGGTGAGAAAACACCGATAGATATTGATTTAAAGGGGCGTCAAGTTAGTTATTTTGAGTGGTTGCCGGATCGTGACTTAGCGATTATGGGGTTACATGGTGGTGTTGAAGATAATGTAGTATTGGCTCGTTTTGACCCTGAAAGCCCTGAGCATGAAGTGGATACAACCATGCAAGATTTACCAGCAGATAGTAAAATTGTAGATGCAGCGTTTTCAACGGCGACTAATGTAGTGTATATGAAAATTAAGGTTGCTGAAAATGCATACCGAATTTATCGGACCGATGCGAACTATGACACCCGCCGAGTATACATGCAGGCTTCGAATATAGGCCGAATCGCTGTTTTCTATGATGAGGATATCTTCTTCTACGATAATGTTCGCACTGGCGATGTATTTATGTTTGACGGCACTGAAGGTGGTTGGCGGGTTATTAATCCGGCAGGGCGTTATCGTTTAGTTGGCGTTGATAAAGATAAAGATATTTATATTGCTAAAGTTGATGAAGATGACAAAGTCTTATCTGTATTACAAGGCCGATTAGGCGTTGGCTTTGAAACGGTGGATACTTTTAGTGAGCCACAAGAGTTAAAAGATATTACAGTAGCGTCTATCGAAAAAATGATAAGTGATAAACGTTCTAGTGATAATAAAAAACAATAAATAAGCATAAACAGACTTTTGATTTCAATTATGAGGTTTATGCATAGGTAAGTGAAAAGGTCTGCTGTAGCAGGCCTTTTCTTGACTATATGAACTATGAGGAGGTAATTATGGCTAAGTTTAAAATTAAAAAAGGCTTAAGTGATGCGGAGATGTTTAAAAATGTGGTGGAAGAGGAAACCTTTGAAACAGCGATGTTAAAAGGTGAGGCTGAGAGTAAGCGTCCTGCACCGCTACGAAAGTCCTCTAGTAACAGTCAAGAAGCCTTTTACCGTGAGTTCCTAACTGAGAAGGTAGAGACTCAGATTGGTAAACTTTTACTGGATATTAAGATGGAATATTTTAAAGATGGTGTAGGCGATTTTTCTATACAAGTGAAAAAAGATGGCCGAAATATTATAATCGAAACGGCACCTAAAAAAATTAAATAAGATTAAGAAATATATATTTATGAGTAATCCGTATTGTAAATATGTTGACAAAGAAACTCTTTAGTAGTCTAATAGATATGTGAGATGAATACTAGTTCTATTAAGGGATTAGATAGAAAGTATTCGTTATAAGCGTAATTTGAAGGTGAAATGAATTGTAAGCATCTATAAAATGTGGAAGGTTTTATAGGATGGCAGGTTACAATTTATTTCGAAAGTGAAGGAGAAGGAGTTATGAAAGCGAAAAAAGTAAGAATCATGGAAACCGTCCTCCGCGATGGTCATCAGTCCGTTTTGGCAACACGTATGCGTACTAGCCAAATGTTGCCAGTATTGGAAAAATTGGACTCTGTTGGTTATGAAGCGTTAGAATGTTGGGGCGGTGCTACCTTTGATAGCTGTCTTCGTTTCTTAGACGAAGATCCATGGCAACGTCTTCGCACGTTAAAAGCTCATCTTAAAAACACTCCATTACAGATGTTGTTACGTGGCCAAAACTTATTAGGTTACAAACATTATGCTGATGATGTAGTAGAAGCATTTGTTAAAAAAGCAAAAGAAAACGGTATTGATCGTATCCGTATTTTTGATGCGTTGAACGATCCTCGTAACATGGAAGCTGCTATTAAAGCAGGTAACAAATGTGGCGTTCATGTACAAGGTACAATGGTTTATACTATTAGCCCTGTACATACAAATGAAATGTTCGTAAAAGTGGCTGAAGAATTAAAGGATATGGGCATGAATTCCTTGTGCATTAAGGATATGTCCGGTTTATTAGCGCCATATGATGCAGTATCCTTGATTCAAGACCTTAAAAAACGTCTTGGCGATGACATGATGATTGACTTACATAGCCATTTCACTTGTGGTCTTGCTAGTGCTACTTACTTAAAAGCTGTAGAAGCTGGTGTTGATGTAATCGATACAGCTCTTAGCCCATTCGGTCATGCAACTTCTCAACCTGCAACTGAAAGTATTGTTGAAATGTTCCGTGGTACTGAATATGATACTGGTTTAGATTTAGCCTCTCTTCGTGAATTAGCTGAATACTTCCGTGGCGTTCGTAAAGAAATCGCTGATGAATTTGGTATTACGCCAGCTCATGAAGTATTGCCAGAAGTTCGTCATTACCAAATCCCTGGTGGTATGTTGTCTAATACTCAGAATCAACTTCGTGAAATGGGGATGGCAGACAAATTCTTTGATGTAATGAACGAAATGCCTAAAGTACGTGCTGACCTTGGTTACCCTCCATTGGTAACACCTACTAGCCAAATCGTTGGTACTATGGCTATGATGAACGTTAACTTCATGGCTAATGGTATGGAACGTTACCAAATGACTCCTAGCGAAGTTAAAGACTTAGTTCGTGGTAAATATGGTCGTTTACCTGCACCAATTAGCGAAGATATTCGCAAGAAAATTATTGGTGATGAAGAACCTATTACATGCCGTCCAGCAGACCTTATCAAACCTGAATTGGAATTATATCGTCAGAAATTGTCCGAATTAGGTTACCAAGGTTTCACTGATGAAGACGTATTATCCTATGCTATGTTCCCAGAAGTAGCATTACAGTTCTTCGAAAAACACAGCAAACAAGTTATTCTTAAAGAAATCGATCTTCCACGCGAATAATTTGTTATATGTTTAGTCAGTTTTGACTTAAGATATTAATAAAATCAAAGCGTATTATTGGTTCAAAAACCGGCGTTCTTACGAACAATGGTTTTCTCCACCAATAATACGCTTTTTTAGCTAAAGGTAGCATCAAAACTGACTAAGCAAATAAGGGAGGAGGGGGGAGGTGTTCTTACGAACAATGGTTTACTCTGTCGACAACTCTCTTTTTTTTCTAGGCATATCAGACTGACTGAATATAACGGGGGGAGAGAAGAGTTGTAATATATTTCCTCTATTTTATAGTAGGTTAATGTTAGATAGTGTGTTACAATAAGCAATACATAGAGGAGGGATTTTATGAAGCAGTTTATTGTTGATGCCTTTACGGATACTGTATTTCTCGTTCATTTGCACCTAAGCTCAATGTTCCTGAAGATCCAGTTTGTGGCTCTGGTCATTGTCACATAGTACCGTATTGGGCTGAAAAGTTACAAAAAGATTCGGTAGTAGCGTATCAGGCATCTAAACGGGGTGGTACTTTATATTGTTCTATGCAAGGTACTAGAGTAATATTAGCAGGAAAAGCTGCTTTATATGCCATTGCAGAGTTGAAATGTTTATAAGTTGAGAGAGGACCTATGTCATTTGAGAGAGTAAAAACATATTTTGAAAATATTGGTTTGGGGGACCGTGTTAAACTGTTGGAGCATTCAAGTGCTACCGTAGAAGAAGCAGCCATTGCTGTGGGCTGTGAAGCCAAGCAAATTGCTAAAACCATGTCTTTTTTAGTAGAGGAAGAACCTATATTAGTTGTGGTAGCAGGGGATGTAAAAGTAGATAATAAAAAATTTAAAGCAACTTTTCAGAAAAAGGCAAAAATGATTGCTTTTGATGAAGTTGAAGCTTATATTGGACATGCTCCAGGTGGCGTATGCCCATTTGAAGTCAAACCCAATGTTAAAACTTATTTAGATATATCGTTACAGCGTTTTGATATTGTATACCCTGCAGCAGGTAATGACCATAGTGCTGTAAAACTATCTGTGCCAGAATTAGAAACCTATTCTCAATCATTAGGCTGGGTAGATATTGGTAAAGGCGTATAAAATACAGTTAGTTTTTATAGTGTAGAAATAAAAATGGAGTATTGGCGTAGAAAACCATTGTTCGTAAGAACTCTGTGTTTTTGAGCCAATACTCCATTTTGTTGCAGGTAAAAGATTAACTTATTTTACAACCCTAATCATGAATATAGGAATTTCTTCGTACTGCAAATTAGGATCTTTTTGAACTTCGTGACGTACATCTTGAATGACACTAACTTGTTGAACGCCGAGTTCTTTGAATACAGTCATATCCCAAGCGGGCCTAGTTTCTTGACTAATGGCTAAGCTATTTTTAATAGCTGTGCATTCGTCTAACAAAGCGGTATCAATTTGGGCGTGCACTCTGCCTTCATTACGAGTGAACTGTGTTTGTCCGTAGTCGGAATCAAAATTAAGAATCACACCATGAGGTTTTAATACGCGTAGCCATTCTTTATAAGCTGTTTTAGGATCTGGGAGGGTCCAGGTTAAATTGCGACTTAAAACAGCATCAAAGGTTTCATCTTCATATTGTAAATTAGTAGCGTCCATTTTTTCAAAGGTCGCTGTACTATGAAAGTTTTTTGCATTATTTTGAGCATTATGTACCATTTGTTGGGACATATCAATACCAGTAACTCTATGTCCATGGTGACAGAGTAAGAAGGTAAAGAAGCCTGTACCAGTACCTACGTCTAAGATACGTAAAGGGCGAGTTAAAGGGATATGTTCCGCTAATAAATGATGCCAAGCCAGTGCATTGGGACTTTTTAATTCGCGAAGCCGCAATTCATTGAACGCATCGCTACGTGTATCCCAATAAGATTCAATTCGTTTAGATATATTCATAATAGATTCCCCAAGTGTAAGTGAATACGGTATTGTTACTTTAGTAGTATAGATAAATTTTAAGGAGTTTGTAAGCGGGGGTGGGGGTTATTTTTAAATATCTATCCCCCAGGGTGGCTTTTCAAGAACCTAAGAGATAGGTACACTAAAATAAGTAATGTTTCAGTGAGGAGGTGTCGTTATGAGCGTTAATACACATAAGCGGTTTAGTTCGATTGGTCGCTGGCCAATATGGCGAGGTGTATTTGTGGTATGGTTAGTAGCGACACTAACATTTTTGTTGATGCATGCTACACAAGATGATGTGGTAGATATGGTATTTTCACAACAGCAAAGTTTAAGTGCAGCTATGCAGGCTGAAAAAAGAGCGGCCTTAGGTTTAGATGACTCATTGGTAACACAATATGTTCGCTGGTGGGGGCAACTATTTCAAGGTGATTTAGGAAATTCATTAGTAACTGGTGAAGAGGTTAGCAATATTATGAGCAGAAAATTATCTGCTACGTTGGTATTAATGGTTAGCGCTATAGGGAGTACTCTGCTAATAGCTGTACCAGTAGGTTTATGGCTTGCCTGTAAAGCAGGTTCTTGGCAGGATCGTTTCATACGAGGGATTACCGTATTGGGAAATACAATGCCTAATTTTTTTACGGCTCTATTATTATTATATGTAGTAGCATTGCAATGGGATCTATTACCAGTCGTTTCACGAAAAATGGATTGGCAAAGTATTCTGTTGCCTACACTGACTCTATTTTGGTCTATGAGTGCTAAATATATACAACAAACTCGTGCCTTAGCTTTAGAGGAACTTCAGAAACCATATATTCTTGGCTTGCGTAGTCGTGGGCTTAGTTGGTTTATGATTATGAGCCGTTATGTGAGTTTAGCTATTGCTCCGCCTCTTTTAACATTGGTTGCTTTGAGTTGTGGCTCCTTATTAGGAGGCGTAACGATTGTAGAATCTATTTTTATGTGGGACGGCATTGGTAAAATGGCGTTTGATGCTATTACTTCTCGTGACTACCCTGTATTACAAGCTTATGTATTATGGGTATCTTTGTTTTATGTTCTCTTAAACTATGGAGTAGAGCGTTGGCAACAGTATTGGCAAAAACAAGTGCTAGGAGGCCAGCAGTATGAGGAATAATCTAAATAGAGCATCTATGGAGGGTAATCGTTTAGTTTTAAAACAGTATGTTTTTAGCCATTGGTGGTCGTTTCTTTGGCCTGGTCTTATTATTTTTTTAGTGCTTAGTGTAGGCCCATATATTTGCTCTTTTAATCCATATGAACAAAATTTGGACATAGCTTTACAGGGACCTAATAGTTTGCATTGGTTGGGAACGGATCAATATGGCCGAGATGTGTTAGCGCGAGTGTTAGTCGGTGGTCGTTTAACAGTGGGGCTCACCGTATGTATTACTATTATAATTTGTTTAGGAGGAACCCTGTTAGGTCTGTGGAGTGCATGGAAGCAGACTTGGCTGAGTCGCCTAATTGTTAGCTTGACGGATGTAGCTGTATCTTTGCCGGCTTTAGTATTTGCCATTGCCTTAGCCGCGGTACTAGGCGGGGGGATGGAATATGCGGCGTTAGCTTTAATCTGTGTAGGCTGGCCGAAATATGCACGATTAGCCTGTAGTTTGACGTTACAAATTAAAAAGGCTCCTTATATGCAATTAGCTCGCTTACAAGGGCAAAGTGAAGTTGGTATAGTGAGATATCACATTATACCTAATATTATGGTAACCATTATTGTGACGGCTGTGCTGGATTTGGGTGTAGTGCTTATGGAACTGGCGGGACTTTCTTTTTTAGGGCTAGGGGCAGCACCACCACTAGCAGAGTGGGGCAGTCTGTTAAGCTTAAATCGAAGCTTGCTACAGACGGCTCCTTGGCTCATGTGGGCCCCAGGCATAGCAATTATCCTAACTGTAGGGGCGTTTCATTATATGGGCGAACAGTTACGGCATCAGATAATGTACGATAAGCGTTAAGGTAACCTACTTTAAAATAGGAATGCAGGTTAGAGAGTTTTAACCGGTGAGATACTATTCTACGAAGTGTAGTTGTGTGAAAGAGAGTCTGTATATGGTAAAAGAAGTGGAAAGAGTAAAATCACAGTTTTCATTAGGTCGTTTAGTAGGGTTGATTAGTTTATTTATTGTTTTTTTAGGGCTAGTTGGCTGTGGTACAGAGGAACCGAAATATAGTAAAGTGCTTCATTATGGTACAACGGCATATGGCCCTGCTATGGAGAATGCAGGATTGAATCCTCATGTGGCCTATCAGGGATGGAGTGCAGTGCGGTATGGTGTAGGTGAAACGTTGGTACGTTTTACTGAAACGATGGAAGTTGCTCCTTGGTTAGCAGATTCTTGGCAAAGTATAGATGATCATACAGTGCGTTTACATATTCGCGAAGGGGTAACCTTTTCAAATGGGAAACCGCTTACACCAGAAGCTGTAAAACAGAATTTAGAAGCGTTAGTTCGTGATCATGATAGGGCGCCGAAGGATTTGAAAATTGAATCTA
This sequence comes from Veillonella intestinalis, assembly GCF_943192895.1. Lineage (NCBI taxonomy): Bacteria > Bacillati > Bacillota > Negativicutes > Veillonellales > Veillonellaceae > Veillonella > Veillonella intestinalis. Next base: position 28,773 of record NZ_CALPCB010000010.1, read on the forward strand.
TAACAGCTGATGATGCGTATATAACGATTCACTCGGTGAATCCTGTAGCTGTATTATTGACCTTTTTAGCGGATCCCTATAGTGCGATTGTTGATTTGAGTGATGGGACACCTGAGGGAATCGTAGTGGGGACGGGTCCTTTTAAAGCTACTAAAGTAAGCGAAAGTGGTATAAGTTTAGTCCGTAACGATCACTACTGGGGTGGCATGCCTAAATTAGAAGGCGTAGAAGTGATACGCATTACCGATGGTGATACGTTGACTATGGCGCTACAAAAGGGTGATATTGAAGCGGCTCAGGGCTTACCCTATAGTTCTTTAAATCTTTTTGCTGATGCCGCGCAATATACCATTAGTTCAGCTGCTACTTCGCGGGTGTATCAGATAGGATTTAATTTTAACAGCTCAGCTATGCAAGATGTACGAGTTCGTCAAGCGATTGCTAGTGCGATTAATAAAGAACAATTTGCCGCTGTATTGTTGAAAGGCAAGGGTATACCGGCCGTAGGACCTTTTCCGAATAATACAAAACTAGGACAAATGCAGGTAGTGGCGCCTATTTACGATGAAAATAAAGCAAAGGTTTTATTAGCAGAAGCAGGGTATAAGGATACTGATGGTGATGGTTATGTGGATAAAGGGGGCGTACCCTTGACGGTACGTTGGTTGACATATACCTCCCGTCAGGAATTACCTCTATTAGCTGAGTCGGCTCAGGCAACGTTAAAACAAATTGGTATTAAGGTGGACGTTAATGCTACAGATGCGTATAGAAGTGTGTTGCAACAAGGGAAGTTTGATGTATTTGCTAAAGCTTTTGTAACAGCACCTACTGGTGATGGTACCTATTATTTTAAGACTAATATTATGTCTGGGGCGGTTGATAATGTGGGACACTATGAAAGTCCTCAAATTGTAGCATTTATGGAACAATTAGACGGCACTGTAAATCCAGAAGCACGACAAAGATTGTTTGAGCAAATGACACAGCAAGTGTTAACTGACAATGCTTTTATTTATGTGGCCCATTTAAAAATGAATTTAGTAATGGCGCATAATGTGATTAATTTTAAAGCGTATCCGACAGATTATTATGAAATTACTAAGGATATAGATCTTAAATGATAAGAGGAGATGAAGCGAGTGAGCACTGAGTCGCCTTGGTTATTAGATTTACAAGACCTTACTGTCACATATAAGCAACAAGTAGTTTTGGCTAATTTGAATTTACAGTTGCGTGCTGGTGAGACAGTAGCGATTGTAGGGCCTTCGGGAAGTGGTAAAACTACCTTATTGCGAACCCTATTAGGTTTACTACCTCGAGATAGTCAGGTGAGTTTTTCGACGGCTTTATTTGACGGGCAACCTTGGCCAGCGTCTGAACAAGATTGGCATATACTTCGGGGAGAGGCTATTGCTTTTGTTCCGCAAGATGCGCAAGCCTCGTTAAGTCCAATAAAAACAATTGAAACTCAGTGCCGTGATGTGGCGAAGGCTCTTTCCATATCTTGGAATGAGGCACAGCAACGGATTGAGCGATTATTAATTCAGTTAGACTTACCAAGCAGTTTGTTAGCGAAGCGACCTAGTGCTTTATCTGGTGGGATGGCACAGCGTGTGGTTATGCTATTGGCGTTATTGTCACAGCCAAAACTTATAGTCGCTGATGAGCCTACTGCGAATTTAGATATGATGCGGCAACAACAAATGGTGGCATTATTGAATGAAGTACAGGCTCTTACAGGAGTGGCGATTATATTTGTTACTCATCAAATGGAATTAGCAAAGCAGATTGGCCATACTTTGTATGAAATGAAAGAGGGACAGCTTAAGCGTGTGCTTTTAGGGGAGTCAAAAAAAGATTTCACTTGGCAGGAACAAAATTCTGGGCAGGAATTAGATAAAAGGCCTTTATTTGCTAAAAGTAACAGTGAAAAGGTTCATCCTTTATTAGCTGTAGACTCTGTAAGTGTGGTGCATGGCACCAATGAGCGGGCATTACAGGATATATCGTTAAGTTTATATCCTGGTGAATGGGCTGCCATAATAGGTCTGAGCGGAGCGGGCAAGAGCACTTTATTTAACACTTTGTTAGGCGAACAACCTATACAGCAAGGAACGATTACATATGAGGGAAAACCCTTGCATTCACTTTCAAAACGGGACTTAGGTCAAATTGTACAGCCTATTTTACAGAATCCGCAAAGCTCATTTAATCCACGACAAACTATTGGCTGGAGTGTAGGTGAAGCTTTGCGCAGGCGAGGGCAAACTATAGATGTAGCAGCTTTATTAGAAGAAGTACAATTACCGGCTAGCTATGGCGCGCGGTATCCTCATGAATTAAGTGGTGGAGAATGTCAGCGCGCGGCCATAGCTAGAGCTTTAAGTAGTAAGCCACAAGTACTATTTTGTGATGAAATGACCTCGGCTTTAGATGAGACGGTACAGGCTGACATTATTGAGTTATTGTGTCAGATTAGAGACCAACAGAAGTTAGCAGGTCTTGTAGTGACTCATGATTTATGGGTAGCGGCAGCTTTGTGTGACAAGGTATATGTGCTAGAAGAAGGCCATATTGTCGAAAGTACAACGATTGCCCAATTATTAGTAAGTCCACAATCTGATACGGCTAAAGAGCTGGTGAAGGCATACAAGATGTTAGGGCATACATAGCAATCATACAATATTAGTTTATAGACATTAAGTTATGAAATATTAAGTCATAAAATATTAAGCGATAAAATATTAAGCCATAAAATGTCATGCTTGCCACATATGTTATAATAAATACATAAAAGCTTGTTTGTATTTATAAGGTGGTGAAAGGATGAGTCAAGAATCACATGAGTTGTTGCATGAGTTAGGGATTGCTCATAATCATGACCATGGTCATACCCATTCTCATACGCAAACTAAGGCGGTTCTGAATCGCCTATCACGAATTATTGGACATTTAGAATCAGTAAAACGTATGGTAGAGAATGAGCGAGATTGCAGTGAAGTATTGGTGCAATTAGCGGCGGTAGGTTCGGCTGTAAAAAGTGTGAGTCGTGTTGTTATGAAAGATCATATTGAACACTGCATAGTTGATGCGGTAAAGAATAATGATACGGAAACGTTAAAGAAATTGAATGAAGCTATTGACCGATTTATTAAATAGCTAGCCTTATAATAGGTAACATAAACATAGCATTTAGACAGAAAAAAGCCCCTTGGCGAATAGCTTATTGAAAGTATACAGTTTCAATAAGTTACCGCAAGGGGCACTTTGTTTATATTAAATATGTAATTTTAAAAAGTATTATTTAATGTGTTTACTGCCACGTTCTGTCATTGGAACATTATCGTGACAAAGAGGGCATTCTTCTGGTTGGTAAGTTGGTACCGTCAAATTTAATAAAGCTTGAACTTTATCGTTTGGAATACCAAAATCAGCTTTGCCACCACTGCGGTTGACAAGTAAGCCAACGCCTACGATTTCACCTTGAGAAGCATTAACTACATCCACTACTTCGCGAACTGAGCCACCAGTAGTTACAATGTCTTCTACAATAAGTACACGTGTGCCTGGTTCGATGCGGAAACCACGGCGAAGAGTCATAACACCTTTTTCGCGCTCTGTAAAAATAGCTCGCGTACCGAGAGCTTTCCCTACTTCATGAGCTAATAGAATGCCACCAGTCATAGGACCAATTACAAGTTCTACATTTTGATCTTTGAAACGTTCTGCTAATTCTTGGCAAAGGCGTTCCGTGTATTTTGGATGTTGTAATACATTAAATTTTTCTACATACATAGGGCTATGAAGACCAGAGGTAAGTAGAAAATGGCCTTCTAAAATAGCTTTCGTGTCGATTAATAATTGTTTTACTTCTTGTTCTGTCATCATGCGTTGATAGCCTCCATTTCTTCAACAATTAAACGAACCGCTTCTTGCGGATTGTCAGCTTTAGTAATAGGTCGTCCGATTACCAATTTAGAAGCGCCGTCTTGGAGGGCACTTTTTGGAGTGGCAATTCGTTTTTGGTCATTCGCTGCGGCAAAGGTAGGACGAATACCTGGGGTTACAATCAGAAAATCTTCCCCACAAGCTTCGCGAATAGCCTTTGCTTCCAAGGGTGAGGCTACTACACCATCCATGCCGGATGCTTTAGCTAATTTGGCGAGACGGAGTACTTGGTCTCGAATTGGCAATTGACCACCGATGGCTGTCCAAGCCTCATCATCAAAACTGGTGAGTACGGTAACAGCTAATAGTTTTGGTCGTTCCACTTGAAGTGATTCGGCAGCTTCCGTTGCGGCTTTGGCTGCGGCTGCCATCATAACGGGACCACCTTGAGCATGTAGGGTGATTAGTTTAGCACCTAAATGTGTAAGCGATGTTACGCCTTGGGCTACGGTGTTGGGAATATCGTGTAACTTTAGGTCAAGAAATACGGATTTTCCTTGTTCTTGAAGATACGTTACCGTCTGTGCACCTGCTGCATAAAATAACTCCATACCAACTTTGTAATAGGAAACACTATCGCCTAATGTAGTTACTAGCTCTGTAACTTGCTCCATTGTTGCTACGTCTAAGGCAACTATTAGTCTGTCATCTGCCATGGTGAGCCTCCTTAATCGTATCCATATATAGATATATTCAAATAATTTTTACATAAAAAATAGGTAAAGTCAATTAAAACTTATACTGCTAGCGATAAAATAGATTTGTAGTTTGTAGACAAGCGATTGTATTCTTTAATCTATTTTATTATACCGTGGAATGCTTAGTATTGGCTATGAAATAGGCTATTTTTATTTGTCTCCTATTAAGGGTAGGGCGCTTAGTTAGGGTGACTTGAAATTTTGATGAAATATAGGTATCATAAATATATAGAGATTTCTTGATATAAAATTGAAAATTAATTTTATCAAGAGCCTATCTATTGATACGATTGTTAGTGAAGAATGGAGTGAATGTAATGGCAGTTGGTAATCGAGTGTATTTGCAACGACCTATGGTGAGCGAGGAATTATTGAATGAGTTTAAAGGGATTCCTGCCGCTAATGTAGCAGATTGTATGGGGCGTTTGAGTGCACTTCATCCACGTGTTTCCTTGAAGTCTGCCCCTAAACAACCTGTTACAGTAGGGCGTGCATTAACTGTGAAAACTCGTGGTGGCGATAATTTGATGATTCATAAAGCATTAAATATAGCTGAACCTGGCGATGTGATTATGGTATCTAATGATGGTGGTTCTGAATACCGTGCATTGATGGGTGAAATCATGTTTGGGTATGCTACATATAAACAATTAGCCGGTGTAGTTATTGATGGCCCTATTCGTGATAGTGATGCTGTGGCTACGATGGCATTGCCTGTATATGCTAATGGTACGAATCCTGCAGGGCCATATAAAAATGGTACTGGCGAAATCAATACACCTATTGCTTGTGGCGGTATTTCCGTAAATCCTGGTGATATCATTGTGATGGACCAAGATGGTGTTATTGTTGTACCATGGCAAGATGCAGCTGAAATAATTGAGAGTGCTAAGAAATTACAAGCTGAAGATGCTGAAAAAGTACATGAAGCATTAATTGGCGAAGCCGATCGTCAATGGATTGAAGACCAGTTGAAAGAACAAGGGACTGAGATAATTGATGGACAATATTAAATAATCAAGTCGATAGAATATTAGTGGTATATACATAGATAAGCGTGCCTGTAGTTATTTGTCCTGGCGATGCAAGCATCAAGGGACTTCATAACTACAGGCACGCTTTCTATTTTTTACACAAATAAATTTCTATCAACTTGATTATTTAGTGTTTAGGAGGGTGGGTAGAGGGACTTCATAACTATGTAATCTTTTTATTTAAGCACAGTACACATTAGTGAAAATGTAACTATTTAATATTGTAAAGATAGGGGCAGCGTGGGACTTCATAACTACAGGCACGCTTTTTATTTTTTACACAAATAAATTTCTATCAACTTAATTATTTAATGTTTAGAAGAGCGAGTAGAGGGTAAAGGGACTTCATAACTATACAATCTTTTTATTTAAGCACAGTACACATTAGTGAAAATGTAATTATTTACACTAAATTTTGTGGTGTACCGGCTTCCCATTGTTTTATGTTTTCAATAACAATGTCGGCTCTTGTTTCAAGGGCTTCTTTGCTAGCAAAGGCGACATGAGGTGTTAAGACAGTATTTTTTGCATGACAGAGTGGATGGTCAGCTGGAATTGGTGGTTCCATTTCAAAAACATCGATACCAGCACCAGCTAAACGGCCTTCGTTTAAAGCAGCGGCTAAAGCTTCGCTATCTACTACTGGACCACGAGCTGTGTTAATAAGAACTGCAGATGACTTCATGAGTTTGATTGTTTCTGCATCCACTAAGCCTTTGGTGTCTTCTGTAAGTGGTGTATGTAAAGATACGAAGTCAGCTTGACGGAACAACTCTTCTTTGGAAACAAAGGTAACACCTTTAGCTATTAAATCAGGTTTTTCACTGCGATTATATGCAATAACACGACAGCCAAAGGCAAGGGCAATTTCGGCTACACGTTTACCAATAGCACCAGTGCCAACAACGCCAAATGTTTTACCGAATAATTCAAAACCAACAAGTCCTGTTTTGGTGCCTTCATGACGACTTTGGTGGTCACATGGAACGATGTTGCGACATACAGAGATGGCTAGGCCAAAGGCTAATTCAGCAACTGCATTGGTGGAGTAGCCCGCTGCATTACATACAGTAATATTACGTTCACGACAAGTAGCCAAATCAACATGATCCACACCTGTAAAGGCAATCGAAATCATTTTTAAATTTGGACATTGGCGAATAATATCACCAGATAATTTTTGATTGGCTAAGATTAGGACATCAGCTTCTTTTACACGGTCCAATAATTTAGCCTGATCTAATTCTTGAGTTTCAGGATAGAAAAACTCATGACCCGCTGCTTTAAGTGGTGCTGATACGGCTTCAATTTTTTCTGCTGATACGCCTAATGGCTCCATTACGATAATTTTCATGGTGTCACCTCGTTAATTTAGATTCAAAGATAGATTATACATTGTCTTTATTATACGCCAAATATCGAAGGTGTTCAATGAAGTTGATACCAGACTTAAGAATTTATTATTGCAAAGTTTATACAGGTTCTTGGCTTAGAAATTCTCTTTTGGTGGAAGAGAATCTATTTATATCAATGCCTTGTCTAGGCTTAGGGCTAGGGAATTTATATAAAGGCTATATTGCTATTTTATAAAAAAAGAGTAAAATATAAGAAGATTTTACATACTGTTTAAGCAATTATTACAGATTTTAAGTTAGTATAATGTATTTAAAGTTATGAGGGATATTGTGAGAAAAGTTAATATTGTTACATTTTTGTTTCTGTTAGCAGCAATACCGCTTGCTATATGCTTACCTAAGTGGGCTTTTTGGGAAAATCATTGGGTAGAAAATATGCAGGCTGTAGTTTTACTAGGTGCTTGTCTGTTTAATTTTGTTTGGGCTATAAAGAGTGAAGACTCAATCAGTTATTTGAAATCAATATATATAAGTGAGGCTATTTTATTTTTAGTTGCCTTTGGCCGTGAAATTAGTTGGGGCCGTATATTTTATCCAGTCGGTATGGGATCGGAAGGACCTGAATTTTTAAGTATCAAAGAAGTGTGGTTTGGGCCTTATTTACCTTGGGTATTAGGTCTTGCCGGACTTATATTACTTTATAATTTATGGCGAAGTCGTACTTTGATACGATCTATATTTAGTCAGTATAAGAGCGATCATACGATTCGTCTGTATTTAGTTCTTTTTATATTGGGATTAGTTTTAAGTGAAACGGTTTTTGAAAAGAATTTAATTACGCCTTTAGAACCGTATCATCAAGGTTTTGAGGAAGTGTTTGAGCTGATTGCTTATTGGTCAGCATTTGCCATATCGTATCGTTTGAAACAGCTATTCATGCATTTGCCAAGATAGTTGGCACAGTAATTTGGCTATTTAGTAAACAAAGCCAAAGTATAATATGTAATATATAAAAAAGCAGCTTATAGATAAAAATATAAATAGAAGATAAAAGTATAAATAGAAGGTAGAAGTCTAAATAGAAGAGAGAAGAAAAAATAAAGATAAAAAATAAAACGAAAGATATATGTCTAGTGGTGCAGGAATTTAATGTAAAATTCTATAGAGTTTTACATTAAATTCCTTATTTTTTTAAGACCATAACTATTAGTAAATGCATAGTAAATATGCACAAAGTTTATCTAATTCCTATTTGAAAATAGGACATTTAAGATGATATACTACAAAGAGACATCACTCACAACCATGAATCGCATGGTCGAGGTCCATTCCGGCAGATGTCGGGGTATTTGAATACATAACTAGTATTATATTGTGTGAGGTGCAAAATTATGAGTTTCGAAAGTCGATTCCAACACATTGATCGTCGTGTCCCAATTGCTGAAGATAACATTGCGATTGTACATGATTTGGAAAAATGTAAAAACTGTACATTATGTCGTCGTGCTTGTGCAGACGTGATGGGTGTACTTGACTACTATGATTTAGAATCTACAGGGGATAATCCTATCTGTGTTCATTGTGGTCAATGTGCCGCTGCGTGTCCATTCGATTCCATGAATGAACGTAGTGAATTAGATCAAGTAAAAGCAGCGATTGCTGATCCAGATAAAATTGTTGTTATTCAAACAGCACCAGCTGTACGCGTTGGTATTGGTGAAGAATTTGGTTATGAACCAGGTTCCTTCTTAGAAGGTAAAATGATTGGTGCCCTTCGTGCCTTAGGTGCGGACTATGTAGTTGACACTAATTTTGGTGCTGACTTAACTATCATGGAAGAAGCTAGCGAATTAATTGAACGTGTTATTAATGGTCATGGCGAATTGCCACAGTTCACTAGTTGCTGTCCAGCATGGGTAAAATTTGCTGAAACATATTATCCAGAATATTTACCTAATATTTCTACAACTCGTAGCTGTATTGCTATGGAAGCAGCTATGTTAAAAACATATTTTGCTGAAAAAATGAAATTGGATCCAGAAAAAATTGTATCCGTAAGTGTAGCACCATGTACAGCTAAGAAATTTGAAATTCGTCGTCCAGAACAGAACAAATCTGCTGAATACTGGGGCAAAGAAGATCTTCGCGATACTGATTATTGCATTACTACTCGTGAGTTTGCAAAATGGATTCGTGAGTCTGGTATTGATTTCACACAAGTAGAAGAATCTACTATGGATAAATATATTGGTGCTGAAACTGGTGGTAGTGTTATTTTCTGTAACACTGGTGGCGTAATGGAAGCGGCTATGCGTAGTGCTTACAAATTCATCACTGGTAATGAACCATCTCCAGAACCTTTCACTAACTTACAAGATGTTCGTGGTATGGAAGGTGTTAAAGAAGCTGACGTTGAAATCGCTGGTAAAACATTAAAAGTTGCCGTAGTTCATGGTGGTAAAAATATCCGCGATTTCTTAGATAATATGAAAGCAACTGGCAAGAAATATGATTTCATTGAAATGATGGCTTGCCGTGGTGGTTGTATTGGTGGTGGCGGTCAGCCACGCGTTAAAATGCCAGTAGCTGATAAAGTAAAATCAGCTCGTATTGAAGGTATTTATAAAGCTGATTCTGAAATGAAACTTCGTTCCAGCTATGAAAATCCAGAAATTAAGGCAATTTACGAAGAATTCTTAGGTAAACCATTAGGGGAACGTTCCGAAGAATTGTTACATACTCATTACACTGATCGCAGTGCTGATTTAGGTGTTCGTAAAGATGTAACACCTGAAACTTGTCCAACATCTCCTAAATTTAAAAAGCCTGAATAAAACTAGGCTATTATATATTGAGATGAGACTAGTTTTACTATAGCTTAACTATAAGACAAATAGGGCATTGGAGGCTGGTGCTAAGCATTAGCTTCAATGCCCTTTTTATATACTAAGTAAAAAGCAGAGGGTAGATTATTATTTTATAGCTATGCTTGCTGGTACAACTACAGTTGACAGATATGTTTTATTTGAAGTATCATAATATATATCCAAAAGGTGATATTTAATATGCCTTTATTAATAATTGTATAGTATCATCCAGAGCAGCTGAGGGAACTGGCCCATTGATGCTGCGGCAACCTGCTTTATAATTGGGGTTATGAAGCAAGGTGCTAAGTCCAACGGGAAACCGACAGATGATAAGACATAGGTCGTCATTTGTTGACGACTTTTTTTATTTATGGGCCACTAGGAGAGGAGACTGAGAGTATGAGTAATACAAAACAAGTAATCGGTAAAGGACCATTTCGTTATGATGTAGTAGGTAGCTTTTTGCGACCTGATGCAGTAAAAGAAGCTCGTCAAGCCGTCGAAGCAGGCAAGATAAATGCAGTAGAATTACGTAAAGTAGAAGATGATTCAATTCGCGATTTGATTAATAAAGAAGTAGAAGTAGGCTTACGAGCTGTAACTGATGGTGAGTTCCGTCGAGCTTACTGGCATTTGGACTTTTTAGAACAATTAGTGGGTGTTGAGCGAATTAAAGCAGAACAGTGGTCTGTGGCTTTCAAAGGGCATCAGCCAAAGGCGGCTACGCTTAAAATCGTAGGTGACATTGATTTCCCTGAGGATCATCCATTTATAAAAGACTTTCAGTTTGTGAAAGAATGTGCAGGGGATAGCGCTGTTGCTAAATTTACGATTCCTTCACCATCTATGCTTCATTTGATTTGTTGTGTCCGTGAAGAACATTATGAAGCATTACCACAATATGCGCAAGAAGAAGCCTTATTTGAGGCTATTGCTAAAGCATATCGCAAGGCAATTCAAGCTTTTTATGCAGCTGGTTGTCGTTATTTGCAATTAGATGATACTTCTTGGGGTGAATTTTGTGATGAAACTAAGCGTAAAGAATATGCAGCTCGTGGCTTAGATTTGCAATATATTGCTAAAAAATATGTGGAAGTTATTAATTATGCATTAGAAGGAAAACCAGATGATTTAGCCGTGACTATGCATATTTGTCGTGGTAATTTTAGATCGACTTGGTTCTCGTCTGGTGGTTATGAACCAATTGCAGAGACCTTGTTTGGTCATTGTCATATTGATGGCTTCTTCTTGGAGTATGACTCTGATAGAGCGGGTGGTTTTGCACCATTGCGGTTTATTAAAAATCAAAAAGTGGTACTAGGTTTAGTGACTTCTAAATTCCCTGAGTTAGAAAAAGAAGAAGATTTATTAGCCCGTATTGAAGAAGCATCGCTATATGTACCAAAAGAACAATTAGCCTTAAGTCCACAGTGTGGCTTTGCCTCCACGGAGGAAGGCAATAATCTAACTGAAGCAGAGCAATTTGCGAAGTTAGCCCTTATTAAACGTGTGGCAGAAAAGGCTTGGGGGCCTTATGAAGATTGATGAAACAAATAAAGGTCGGGAAGCCTTTCGCTATGCTTTCCCCCTAACAGTACCGATTTGTGCTAGTTTCCTTTTTTTAGGAATTTCTTATGGCTTGTATGCAGTAGGACAGGGCTTGCCTTGGTATTTGCCATTTCTTATGAGTGCTACTATTTTTGCAGGATCTATGGAGTTTGTCACTGTAGCCTTGTTGGCTGCGCCATTTGATCCTTTAGGGGCATTCGTATTAGCTTTTATGGTCAATGGGCGTCATATTTTTTATGGCCTTACTATGTTGACTCGTTATGGCCCCTTAGATTGGAAGAAATATCCGTTGATTTATGGTTTATGTGATGAAACATTTGCTATTAATGCGACCATTAATTTACCGAGTCAAATTGATCGAGGGTGGTTTTATTTACATGTAACTTGGCTAAACTATATATATTGGGTAGGCGGTGTTGCCCTTGGCGCTATAGGGAGTCATTTTATTAAATTCAATATGCAAGGGATTGAATTTATTTTAACGGCCTTATTTACAGTCATATTTTTAGACATGTTATTAACAGCTAAAAAATATCAGTCTGGTTTGATTGGTTTCTTCGTGGCACTTGGCATGCTGTATTTGTTAGGTCCTAATTTATTTATTTTGCCAGCCATGGCATTGATGGTCATTATATTCTGTGGACTCTTTTGGTTTAATAGTAAGGGTGAAAAGGAGGCGCGTAATATATGACTGGTTGGGAAATTGTACTTACGATTGGTGCTGTTGTTTTAGGCACTATGGCAACGCGGTTTACCCCATTTCTTATTTTTTCAAAAGCGGGTAAGCCACCTGCTATTATTGCTTATTTAGGCACTGTGTTGCCAGCCGCTGTTATGGGTTTATTGGTAGTATATTCTTTAAAAGACATGACAGTGTGGACCTATCCCCATGGCTTACCTGAAATCATTGCTATTGTAAGTATTATCTTGGTACATTTATTAAAGCGCAATATGTTATTGAGTATTGCTACGGGGACTGTTGTATATATGGTTCTTATTCAGCAGGTATTTGTGAAGTGAGCAAAAATTGCTAACTATAATAATGGGAAAGATGATTATTTACCATTATTTTGAAGTTTTAATAAAAAATAGTGCTAAGCATGCAAAACAGCTATAGCCCGATTCCTCTAGTAATTACGGAGTGAATCGGGCTTTTTGCTCGTAAATAAATAGTAAAAATAGTGTAAAAATAAAAGTCGTATGTTAACAATGCATAGCAAATATGTTGTAAAAACATTCTTCTTGTTGTATTATGATTGTGACGAAGTTACGAAAACGATTTCGTAAATCGATACACAACAAATATTGTGTAAGTTAAGGAGTGAGTGATGGTCTATTTGACCACACTAAAGGGGATCTAATAGTTCGTGTATGGAGTAGCTAAGTGCTTACCTCTTTTATGCGCAAGATAGGAAAGGAGGCTGCTATATGGGTAAAATAACGATTGCCGATGTAGCTGAACGCACAGGTTTTTCAAAGACAACAATTTCTAGATACTTAAATGGTAAATATGAATATATGTCAGCGGCCACACGGGAACGAATTAGTGAAGTAATTAAGGAAATCGAGTATAAGCCAAATAAAATGGCTCGTAGCTTACGTTTACAACAAAGTCATATGATTGGGGTTATAGTGTCTGATATTTCGAGTCCCTTCTCAGCCATTCTATATTCTGGTATTGCTGATTGGTGTGAAGAACATGGATTTACCGTACTCTTAGCTGATGCGGCTGATGATCCACAGAAAGAACGGCGATATATTCAATCTATGATTGCCCAAGGTGTAGATGGTATAGTTATTAATGCAACGGGTGCTGAAGTGGAATACTTAAATGAAGTAAACCGTTCAGTTATGCCGATTGTATTAGCTGACCGACCAGTGGCAGGTTGTGATTGTGATTTAGTATCATCAGATACGGAGCATATTACAGAGGCTAGTTTAGACTTATTATTAAGCAAAGGGTATGAGCGAATTTTATTTGCTACTCGGCGAGTCGGTACCAATGGTATTCGTCGTTTACGCTTTGATGAATTTGTGAAACAGTATGAAGCCAAAACAGGGCGATCAGCACTTACCTTAGAGTATGATAAAACAACAAAGGATATACTTACCAATACGGTGATGACAGAACTAGCAGCAGCACGACAAGCGAAGGAACGATTTGCTGTATTTGCTGGTAACGGGGTAGTGCTTAGTGATATTGCTAAGATTACACGTCAACAACAGCTAACTATTCCTCAAGACTTAGGAGTATATAGTTATGATAACTGGACCTGGATGGATGTCATTGGACCTGGTATTTCCGTTGTTGAATTACCGACTTATGAAATAGGCCAAGAATGTGCTCGCTTATTAGTTGGTCGCATTAAGGAATCTTTGAATGAGGCCGCTAGTGAAGTATTGGAACGCCAAAAAGTAATTTTACCATGCTCCATTGTTGAACGCCAGTCACTATAAGTGGTGTAGTTAATTAAGGTAATAATGAGCTCGTTTCAATGAACTCTAATATAGAATTATTACAAAGGATAAGTTAGGTATTTATTTTAAGAGTATATAAAAGGAGTGACACACATGGATACACGTTATAGTGTAAACCCGCGCGACATTAAACGTTATACAACTGAGGAGTTGCGCAATGAATTTTTGATTCAAGACATTTTTAAGGCTGATGAAGTAACGGCTGTATATAGCCACGTTGACCGCATGGTAACGCTTGGTTGTATGCCAGTTAATGAAGTGGTTAACCTTGAAAAAGGTATGGACATTTGGCATACATTTGGTACACACTTCTTCTTAGAACGCCGTGAAATTGGTATTTTTAATGTTGGTGGCGATGGTAAAATCGTAGCTGATGGCGAAGAATTTAACCTTACATATACCGATTGCGTATATATTACTAAAGGAACTAAAGAAGTAATGTTCCAGAGCGTTGATCCAGCAAAACCGGCTAAATTCTACATGGTGTCTGCCCCAGCACATACGTCTCATAAAACAACCTTTATTCCAATGGCAAAAGCTAACAAACGTCCTATGGGGGCCATGGAAACAGCTAATGATCGTGTGATTAATCAGTTTATTCATCCAGATGTATTAGAAACTTGCCAGTTATCTATGGGGTTAACTCAGTTAAAACCAGGTAGTGTTTGGAATTCTATGCCGCCACATACACATGAGCGTCGTATGGAAATTTACTTCTACTTTGAAGTACCACAAGATAATGTTGTATTCCATATGATGGGTGAAGCACAGGAAACACGCCATATCGTAATGCACAATGAAGAAGCTGTAATTAGTCCTTCTTGGAGCTTACATGCTGGTGCTGGTACATCCAACTATACCTTCATCTGGGCTATGGGTGGCGAAAACCAAGCGTTTGATGATATGGATCATATTGCAATTACGGATATGAAATAGTAGCTACTGAAGATATATACGAAGTAGTTAATAAAAATACTGATGTTAAAAATATATTTTTTTAACACTTTTAGAAATCGATACACATACGAATTTTGCTCGGTTTATTTGTATCTGAAACTTAAATCTATTACTTAAATTTATAAAATTGGAGGTTCTCATGAACGGCTTAGAACAATTCCGCTTAGATGGAAAAGTAGCACTCGTAACAGGGGCTGTATATGGCATTGGTTTTGCGATTGCGCAAGCACTCGCTGGAGCAGGTGCTAAGATTGCTTTCAACTGTTTAGATGAAGCAACACGTGATAAAGCAGTAGCTGATTACAAAGAAGTAGGCATTGATGCAGTAGGCTACGTAGCAGACGTAACTAAAGAAGAAGAAATCATTCCTATGATTAAAGATATTGAAGAAAAACTTGGTGGCATAGATATTCTTGTAAATAATGCGGGAATTATTAAACGTATTCCAATGACTGAAATGGCAGCCGATGAATTCCGTCAAGTAATTGATATCGACTTAGTAGGTCCATTCATTATGGCTAAAGCTGTTATCCCTGGAATGATTAAAAAAGGTCATGGTAAAATTATTAACATTTGCTCCATGATGAGTGAATTAGGCCGTGAAACAGTATCTGCTTATGCAGCGGCTAAGGGTGGCTTAAAAATGTTAACTCGTAATATTGCTTCTGAATATGGCGAATATAACATCCAATGTAATGGTCTTGGACCTGGCTACATTGCTACGCCACAGACAGCACCACTTCGTACCGAAGGTCATCCATTCAATAGCTTTATTATTGCTAAAACACCAGCTGCTCGTTGGGGTACACCTGAAGATTTACAAGGTCCAGCTGTATTCTTAGCATCTGAAGCATCTGACTTTATTAATGGCCATGTATTATATGTAGATGGTGGGATTTTAGCTTACATCGGTAAACAACCATAATTTATTCGGGAGGGCCTCCCCGTGAGGCCTGCCCCCTATATTGGAGGAAATCAGCATGAATATCATGAAGGCAGTATCACGTGTTCCCGGCGGGCTTATGCTCGTTCCTTTACTACTCGGTGCTTTGTTACATACGTTAGCACCTGGCACTGGTAAATATTTTGGTTCATTTACAAATGGTTTAATTAGCGGCACCGTTCCTATTTTATCGGTATGGTTTTTCTGTATGGGTGCTAGCATTGATTTAAAAGCAACAGGTACCGTTTTGAAAAAATCGGGTACATTAGTAGTAACAAAGATTTTAGTAGCATGGATCGTTGGGCATATATGTGTTATGTTTATGCCTAGTGGTATGATTGAAACAGGATTTTTTGCAGGACTCTCCACCTTAGCTATTGTTACAGCTATGGACATGACTAATGGTGGTTTATATGCTTCCTTGATGGCACAGTATGGCTCCAAGGAAGACGCAGGGGCATTTGTATTGATGTCTATTGAGTCTGGCCCATTAGTAACCATGATGATTCTTGGTACAACTGGGGCGGCTACCTTTGAGCCACATCTATTTGTAGGCGCTGTATTACCATTCTTAATCGGCTTTGCACTAGGTAACATTGACAAAGAATGCAAAACCTTCTTTAGCCAAGGCACTATGCTTATGATTCCCTTCTTCGGCTTTGCCTTAGGTAATACAATTGACCTTATGATGGTTGCACATACAGGCTTATTAGGTATTTTATTAGGGCTTGCCGTAATTGTTATCACTGGTATTCCACTTATTTTAGCAGACAAATATATTGCAGGTGGTAATGGTGGTGCTGGTCTAGCTGCTTCTAGTACAGCTGGGGCTGCGGTAACAAACCCAATCATTATTGCTGGAATGATTCCCGCCTTTGCACCAATTGCGCCAGCCGCTACTGCATTAGTAGCTACGGCCGTAGTTGTTACATCAATTTTAGTACCAATTGTAACAGCTTTTTGGTGTAAACGTTTCAGCGATGAAGGTAAAACTAAAGCCGCTCGCATTGTGGTAAATGGGTAATATAATTAAAGCTTCAGCAGCACACCTTGCGCCTCCGTCGGCTCAGGGTGTTGCTTGCTATAATGAGGAGGAATAAAAATGGCACGTGTTCTTACAATTGGTGAGCCTATGGGGTTAATGGTAGCCACAGAACCTAAAGCATTAAAAGATGTGACAACATTTCGTCGCTATGTATGTGGGGCAGAAGTTAATTTTGCCGTTGGTATGAGCCGTTTAGGTCATGAAACAGCGTATATCAGTCGTGTAGGGAATGATCCATTTGGTCAACATATTTTAGATTTTTTGGCAGAACAACATATTGGTACAGACTATGTAACATTGGATGATGTGAATCGGACAGGAATGCAGTTAAAAGCTAAAACTTTAGAAGGGGATCCAGAAGTGGTTAACTTCCGTCGTTTTACAGCATTCTCCTATATGGAACCATCCGTTGTGGATACGGTACAATGGGGAAAATACGATCATTTGCATGTGACTGGCATTCCACCAGCGTTGTCTGAAAGTTGCCGTGAAACGTCCATTGCTATGATGAAAGCCGCTAAATCTCATGGTGTGCAAGTGTCCTTTGATACTAATCTTCGTCCCGCTCTTTGGCCATCTGAAGACGTAATGCGTGAAAATATTAATTACTTGGCGTCCTTAGCTGATATTGTATTACCAGGCTTTGGCGAAGGAAAAATCTTAACAGGTTTTGACACACCAGAAGACATTGCTGAATTTTATTTGAAACAAGGTGCGAAAGCAGTTATTGTGAAATTAGGGACTAAAGGTGCTTATGTGAAGACTGCTGAAGAAGTATTCTATGCGCCTGCATATATTGTTGAAAACGTAGTTGACACAGTTGGGGCTGGTGATGGCTTTGCCGTAGGTACCGTTAGTGGTCGTTTAGAAGGTCTTAGCTGGGCGGAAGCAGTTCGTCGTGGCGCTGCCATTGGGGCCCTTCAAGTACAAGTGGAAGGCGATAATGAGGGGTTACCAACACCTGATCAATTAGTAGCGTATCAAAAGAGCGCTAAATTAAGCGAATAATTGATAGTCAAGCTAAGTAGTGTTAATTAAGTGAATCATTAGTAGGTAGTAATAGCCTGATGAGTAAGCGAATATTTAATAGGCACGAAAAGTAATGACGGATAGTTCTGAAATGTATATAATAGAGTAGGAAACAGAGCTAAAGATAAGATTGGGAGGACCCGTATGGATAAATTACAAATTATTGAAACAGTTAAAAAAATTGGTGTAGTTGCCGTTATTCGTGGTAATACGCCAGAAGAGGCTGCTCAAATTTCAGAAGCCTGCATTGCTGGAGGAGTAACGGCTATTGAAGTAGCCTTTACAACACCACGTGCTCATGAAGCCATTTTAACATTATCTGAAAAATACAAAGATAATGCTGATGTAGTCATTGGTGCGGGTACAGTTTTAGACTCTGAAACAGCACGTTTGGCTATTTTAAATGGGGCAGCTTTTATTGTATCCCCAGCTTTTGATGAAGATACTATCAAATTATGTAATCGCTATCGTGTGGCTTGTATGCCTGGCACAACTACGATTCAAGGTGTTATTCAAGCCCTTGAATTGGGAGCCGATATTGTAAAAGTATTCCCTGGTGAAGTAGTAGGTAGCAAGTTTATTAAAGCCGTAAAAGGGCCATTACCACAGGCTCAAATGATGCCAACTGGTGGTGTTAGCATCGATAATGTAGCTGAATGGTTTAAAGCAGGCGCTGTGGCTGTTGGAGCTGGTGGTGCTTTGACTGGTGGCGGAAAATCTTTAGCAGAGATTGCAGAAACGGCTAAGAAATTTGTTGCCGCTGTAGCAGAAGCGCGTAAATAAGTAGCGTATATATGGAAGGCAAGAAAGTATGCTTTCTTATTTTGTTAATAAGTGTGTGAAATAAGATGATATACAATAAATAGTAAATAGATAAATAGTAAAAATCAAAAATTAAAAATTAAAAATTAAAAGAGAGCTATCAAGAATTGATAGCTCTCTTTTGTGTTTCGTTATATATTATATTCTTGTTTGATTTGTTTTAGTAAAGCTTCGCAACTAGGGGCAATGTCATTATAAGTTTCATCAAAATTGCCTGTATACCAAGGATCTTTTACATCACGGGTCTCGCCAATAAAGGAGAGCATTTTATGAATTTTATGCTCTGTATCAGGTCCGAGTAGTCGTTCGAGGTTACGGCGGTTATTTTCATCCATAATGATAATATAGTCGGCTGAAGCATAATCGGCTTTCGTAATTTGGCGCGCTTGGCGTGGTGTGAACGGAATATTCATATCACGCAATTTAGTTTTAGTGCCAGGATGAGTGTCATTACCAATTTCTTCACGACTTGTTGCGGTAGAGTCAATCTTAAATTGTTCTGTTAGGGCTGATTTATTTACTAATTCTTTAAAAATAAATTCTGCCATGGTAGATCGACAAATATTGCCGTGACAAACAAACTGAACATGAATGGGCCGTTTGGTAGCGGTCATAATAAACTCCTCTTTATACAAACTGTAAAATCAGACTAAATACACGTAAAATGCCTTGTTGTAAGGGAATAAGTACAAGGCTTAAAAATGGTGTATATGCTAGCAGAATTAAGGCTAAGAAACCAAAGCGCTGCCACTGCCAGTATTTCATTTGCCAAGCAGGGGATAGAAAATTAGACACAATATGAGCACCATCTAAAGGGGGAATAGGAATTAAATTGAATAAAGCGAAGTTTATATTAATAATAACCATTAGGGAGATAACCGTGTAAAGGCCTTGTGAAATTTCTATATTGTGATTATTGATAAAGAATAAAACAAAGGCAGAGAGAAAGGCGACTACAATATTAGCTAATGGCCCTGCTGCTGAAACGAGTATATCGTCTCTTTTTTTATTTTTGAAATTTGCAGGATTAATCATTACGGGTTTTGCCCAACCAAAATGTAAAAGTAAAAGCATTAACATGCCGATAAAATCAAGATGGGCTAAGGGATTCATAGTTAAACGCCCCATGCGACGAGGCGTATCATCCCCTAATATATCTGCCACTTTAGCATGTGCATATTCGTGCATCGCCATGGCAATAATAATGGCTGGTAAGGTAGCCACAATAGTCAATACATTAAAATTAGACATAAACATCTCCTTTTTGATAAGTGTATATGTAATAGTATACCGTAAATTATCGATATACGCAAAGTGGTAGCCATATCGTCAATGGCATCAAAGAGTTAATTTATTAGATAGAAAATAAAACTACTTTGGCGAAACTAGTTGTTGAAGGCGTCAAAAAATGAACTGTCAGTGGATTATTTACTAATGGTATGATACTCACACTACTGGTATGAGTGAATACATTGTTTTTAAAGGGAGGTCTTCTTATAATGAATAGTGAGCTCAATGTATAGTGTTAGAAACGGTAAGGGAGGTTTTTGTTTTATGGGAACAGGGCGACAAGTGGTCATTCCACGGCCTTTATTACAACGTTTATATACGGAACAGCAGTTATCTACATGGGCAATTGCTAAAGAGCTACATTGTAGTCAGGATACTGTAGTACGACGTTTACATGAATATGAAATTCCAATTCGGACAAGACGTAAGTTATTGCCTGTGAAGGAATTAATCCATCTGTACGTGGATGAAGGGCTAGGGGTAAAAGAACTGGCTAGACGCTACCAATGTTCACATACAACCGTGGCCCAGCGTTTACGAGATTTAGGTGTATTAGTATCAAAACAAGTAGCATATATAAAGCCAACGGCTAGTAAACAACAACAGATACTAGCTTTTTACAGAAATGGGCAAAGTGCTTCGTGGATTGCTAGGCGATTACAGCTTTCACGGTGGACGGTGCTCACCACTTTACGACAAGCGGGGATTGCTATCCGTCATAGTAATAAGCGAATTTATGTAAATACGAAAGAGTTAGTATATCTTTATACACAGCGACATATGTCGACAATAATGTTAGCTAGCTTATATAATCTTAAGCCTTCAACCGTAGCTGAACGCTTAAAAGAGGCGGGGATTCACTTGCGAGGCAATCAATTAAAACTCAATACATTTGATGTTTGCTTGCGTTATCAGCAGGGGCATAGTCCTTTGCAGATTGCTGAAGAACTAGGTTGCTCCTATTCAGCTGTGCGGCGGCGCCTTGATCAGTGGAGTGGTTATAAAGGGGCACGGAAAGAAAGTTAAACGGGCATAGAAAGAAAGTTAAAAAGGCATGGAAACAAAGTTAAAGGAAAGTTGCATTATAAGGGCTGAATTCGTTATACTAGAAGGCAAGAAAGTAGCACGTTATAATATATTATTAGTGTAGAATGGAGAGTATGATGGATATTATTGTTGCGTTATTGCCGTTTTTTACGGCTGGTTTGGTAGCGGCTCTTATTTCGCGTTTTACAGGGATTGCCTTGTCTTTTGTGATGGCTCCTACTTTGTTATATTGGGGCGCGAAACCACTAGAGTTAGTTGCCTTTATGCTAACCTTTGCTGTATATAATGGGTTTACTTCTGAAACACAAGATTTTCGTCTTAATATTAAAAATCTTGTATTATTTAAGGGCTGGCGTATAGCGATTCCTATAGTGGGATCATTAGTATTAGCCTTTATTGCACCACCGGTATCAATTGCTTTTTTCATTTTGTGTTTTATTGCTGAATTAGCTATGAATATGTATCAACGCTTGCCACAGGGAGAACGGCCTGTGCTTAGTCAGGTGTTAGTAAGTACAGTTATTGCTACTATTTGGTGTTTGGTTGGTGTATTTGCTGTAGCGTACATACCAGAAGCGTACTACTTTATTTTGGTGGGGTTAGCTATGTTAGGGCTTACTGGTTTTGCTTGGTATGCAGCTAAACATCGTGACGCATTTCGGGGGACTTGGACACAAATTTGGAACTTCTTGACCTTGTTCTTAGGTTTGTTTGGTCTTGATAGCTCTTTTTATGCATGCGCATTAAATCGTAATTTTACGAGTAAGCAAGATGTGATGATTCCAGTTATTACCTTTGTTGCTGCGTTCATTGGCATTATGGCAATTTTTGCAACAGAATTTATTTTCTCTATGCCTGCTTTAGTAGCCGCTGTAGGCGCTGCGATTGGTATGCGCTTTGCAGGGATGTATGAGTTTAGTCGTCGAGGGACCTTCTCGTATACCGCTATTGCCGTGACTATTTTAGCCGTAGTGAGCCTTTTCTTAGTATCACCGACACCAGTGGGCTTGGTAGATCTGGAAGCATTGTTTAAGTAAGGGCTTGTTGTTATTGGGGATTTTGTTAGTGTTAATCATAGAAATAAAGTTAATAAAATAGGGATATAAAAAGGGTTATCATGCTATATATTGCATGATAACCCTTTTTTGTTAGTTTATTTATTTGAAAAACTTACCAGCTAAGTTGCTAAGCCCTTCTTTTAGATCTTCGTTGCCACTTAATTCACCATAGGCATCTTTAAGACTTTCAAGAAGCGTTTGTAATTGGGCGGTATCAAGATTTTTTATATCCTCAATGCTGTTAACATTAAGTCCTTCGATATTATTTACTACCGACATGAATTTACTTTCATCAACTTTGAAGTAAGCACTAATCATTTCAACTAATTTTTCTTTAATCATAGAAATACCTCCTTTTTATGATTATATTATACAATAAAATGAATTTTGAGACAAAAGCATATATATGGCACATATACTTAAATTGTATCTATTGAAAGATTTTAGATGTCACAGATAGTCAAAAGAAGAAATAAAGTTTAAATATGGAAATAAGATGAAGAATGTGGTATTATTTAGATAAGATATATTTGTGCGGATTTTAAAATAATAAATATAGGTAAATAATTTAAGTCGATATATACAAATTGATAAAAACTAACTAATTATGGGGTTATTAAGGTTAGCGTTGTAAGGTATGTATGGGGTGAGTTGTATGGATATGGCAATGTCATTCAGACCGTCAGGGTTAGACTTATTAAAAAATTATGAAGAAACTATGTTGCAGAGTTTGATTACTACGTTTGGGCTTGATTATTTACGAGAATGTCATTTAAGTAATGATGATGTAGAACCTCCAATTTCTAATGAAGCTTATGAGCGTGTTATGGATGAGGTTATGGCAGAAGAGCCACAAGAGTCATATGTGGAGTCTATTGTAACGGGAATACAAGATAAGTTTACGAATATGGCAACATTTATTCTGCCAAAGAAAAATTTAGTGAATTTTTCAAACCAAGTTAAGCGGAAAATCGAGAAGGCTAAAGAAACTATAAAAGAAGTAGAAATGGAAGAATTTTCATTGGATGATATAGTACAAGACTCGATTTTAAATAATATGGAAACTACGTATAACAATTATCAGGGGAGTTTAAAAAATCAAGTTCATTTATCCCATCTTACAGATCATAAATATTGGGTAGGTGCTGGTAAAAATGTTTTGAATAAAGGTATTCAAATGGCTCTTCGACAAGGAGTAGGTTTCTTTTTAGCTGAAATATGGTTTGGCATTCGTGAAAAATGTTTTAACGAGTGGTCAACCGTAAAAAGTATAAAAGAGTTTAGTCGTAAAATGGAGCAGGGTATTAAATTTGGTTTTACTAATGCCAAAAGTAATTTTCCTGTATTTTGGAAATATGTTAAAGAAGAAGCATTAGAAGGAACTTGGTTTAATATTGTTGTTATGCTGATTAATTCATTTCGACATTCGATTCGTGTAATATTACAAGCTTTATTTCAGATGCGAAAAGTAGTGATGGAAAAAAGTAAGGTTATTTTTTCAAAAGAAGATATTCCATTAGCTGATCGAACTGATGCTATTCTAAAATGTTTTATTGTAAGTAGTAGTGTGGTTTTTGGTAGTTTGATTATTACTTCGTTAGGTTCTATTGTGGCAGAGTTACCAGTAGGGGATGCATTGACTGAATTTTTAGGAGCTTTAATCGCTGGTATGATGATGACTACAGGCTTTTTCTTGCTGGAGCGGTATAATGTGGCCGAACGAATTGAAGAATTTTTTGAAAGTTCAGAGGTTGCAGAGTTACGGGAGTTAACAACTGAATATAAGAGACTAACTGATTCTATTGAGGCATTAGTAGAACCGCTTACGAAGTGTGATTGGGGTCGTTGTAAGGCAGGATATGTAGATTATGACTGTAGTTGTTTAGAGTATAATCATGAAGATTATAGGGAAAATTTAGATAGTCAGTTACAGGCAACTTGTCAAATTTCAGATAGTTTAGGAGTAGCGGAGGAACAGCAAGTAAAATCAACGCATGATGTGGATGATTTTATGAGTTAGGAGGGGTCTTATGTTTCATTATGGTGAAAAGAAGCAAGCCCTTCGTCTGTTACAAAAAGTACAACAAGATTATACGGTAATTTATTCAGATGCTTTAAAAAGTGCGGAAACATTTCATAATCATAAAATAGTAGCTGTTAAAGTTCTTGAAGAATGTGAGTTGTTTCTGAGTACAATAGCAAATAAACCTAAAAAGTTATTACAAGAAATGGGAGATATTCAATTAAAGTCACAGGCATTTTCAGAAGAAGTAGCTCAGCTAGAAAAATTAACGAAACATCAATTAGGTGAGCGTTTAGCTAAGTTTGGGATGGTGAGTGGGGTTGGTGTTGGACTAGTAAGTTTAGGTCCGTCTATGGCTGTAGCAATGTCAACGACATTCGGTTCTATATCGGCTGGTTCTACTTTACTAGCAGCTACAGGTTCAGGATTAGCTAATATGTCTGTTGTAGTTGGTGGATTTGGTTCTATTGCTGCAGGTGGTTCTTTTATAGGAAGTCGTTTTATATTATCTATGCTTGGACCGATTGGTTGGGGGATTAGTATTATTTCACTGTTAGTAGGTGTTGCTAAGTGGTACAAAAAGAATAAAGATGTGTCAGCTGAAGCAATTAAGCAAGCTGATAATATTCAAGGTAATATTACATCATTGAAACAGTGTGGATATCAGGTCGAAGAAGCTCGAATGTTGTTAGATCATACGGCAAATAAGATTGTTATGTTGCGCATTTATATGAGAAAACATAATTTTTTAAAAGATTATGCATTATATACGGTTGAAGAAAAACAACAATTAGGTAGTTTTATTAATCTTTGTCAGGGGTTAAGTGAACTGTTAGCTAAAAAAATAGAAAGTACAGTTGCTACAAATAAATAGAGCTATATAAAGAAAAGCAGCAATCTACAAGATTGCTGCTTTTGTGTTTAGATTTACATATGAATTTGCATGTTTTTGTATTATTGATATTTTACTTATCCAACTGCCACAAATTTAAGTCAGCCTCTTTATCATAGCCACGATGAATATCTTCAGGCAATAAGGTTAGTATCATTTCAGCTGTAACGCTAATAATTGCACTTGTTAAATGACCACCATGGGAATGACCTTCTTGATCTGCAATAGTAATGTGGAGGTGGGAATAATGGTCATCATTTAGCAAATCGATAGTACCTGTAATGGAGGTAATTTCAAAATCACCGGTTAAACGATGATGATAATATTTCTTTTCCGCAGCGCGATAGGTTTCAAGAACAATGTCATTGGTAGCACCTAGTCCTTGAATCATGGCAGTGGTCACGTTTTCTTGGCGGGCAATTTTTTCAATAGATTCTACCAGCTCTTCGCCTGGATTTAATCGGAACGCAATATGAGTATTGCCAAGACGTTTGTATTGCATAGTTAAGACTCCTTTTAGGTATATTTGATAAATTGAACATGCATATCATTTTGAAAAATGATTAGAACATTAAAATATAACTGACTCATATTATAGGGTAAAACATATGATTAAGACTTGATTTGTGAGATTAATATAAAAATAAATTGTAGATTTAGAAAATCAATTTGTGCTTTGCTGGTGAACGAGCGTATAATCGAAGTATAATTAAGGATTTTTGGAGTATAGGCGTATTTTTTGTTAATAAAAAAACTCGACTCATAAGAGTCGAGTAAAGTTCAGATAAAAGGCTCACACCGAGCCGCCCGAAGGCATTGTAGATAAATCTTTATTTGAACTCGTAGTGTAATACTAGTGTGGTCTAATCCACTAGTTACATCTATATAGTAATCGTAATTGATTATTTTGTCAATTGTAAAATTATAAGATTCTTGTGGAAATAGACTTTATAACTATTGATGAGAGATTTAATATTATGAAATAGGGTAAAACATACTGAGGAGGTAAATTATGAAGGTATCTAGTAAAGAGGATTTGAAGCAAGTAAAAGATTATTTTGTAGGCCTAGACATAGGGACAAGTTCCGTAGGATGGGCTGTTACTAATGAATTATATGAGGTGTTACGGGCAAAAGGGCACAGAATGTGGGGAAGCCGATTATTTGAAGAAGGTCAGACTGCTGCCGAACGGAGAAATTATAGAGCAGGGCGTCGTCGTTTAGATAGACGAAATGATAGGCTTGCAATTTTAGAAGAATTATTTGCTTCAGAAATATATAAAGTGGATCCAGCATTTTATCAGCGGTTACATGAAAGTCAATACCATCACGAGGATAAAAATACGGATGGACAGTATTTTTTATTTAATGATGTAGATTATACGGATAAAACTTATCATAAGGAGTATCCAACTATATATCATTTGCGCAGTTCATTAATGAAAGAGCCTGCAAAAGATATTCGATTACTCTTTTTAGCAGTTCATCATATTATAAAATATCGTGGGAATTTTTTACTTGAAGGTGAACCGATAAAAACCTCAGGTGGTGTAATGGATATTTTACATCAAGTATTAAGCTGTATGGAGTTTTCACGCTTACATGATCAAATTGATGAACAAGTATTTGTTGACTTATTGACTAGTACAGGGCGTACCTGTAGTGATATTGCAAAATTAGTGAGTGATAGTATAGCTGATAAAGGTCTTAAAAAGCAAGCTAAGGCATTCACATCATTAGTCTTAGGATTAAAAGGGAATTTAGATGAATTATTTAATGAACCTGAATATAAAGAATTGGATGCCGATGTAAGAAGTGTAGAGTTTTCTGGGAAAGATTATTGGGAAGAGCGAGAAAAATATGAAAGCATCTTAGGGGAAAGTATTTTAGCGTTAGATGGTTGTAAAGCGTTGTATGATAGTCGTTTGTTATCAACGATAAAGCCAGATGGGAAGTATTTATCAGAAGCTAAGGTTGAAGTATTTAATGAGCATCAGGAACACTTAGTAAAGCTGAAAAAGTTGTTAAAAGGTGAAAAAGCCCTTTATAATAGTGTTTTTCGTGATGATACAAAAGATAGTGCTAATTATATAGCTTATATAGGTAAGAGCCAAAGTGGTAAAAATTGTTCGAGAGAGGATTTTTATAAATTTTTGAAAAAAGTACTTGAAGTTTTGCCGGAGAGTATTTTAAAAAGTGAAATATTGCAATTAATTGATTTAGATGTATTTTTACCCCTGCTACGTGTCCGTGAAAATGGAGTAATACATTATCAAATCCATGAAGAAGAATTGGAACAAATATTAGCAGTTGCTAGTAAAAAGTATGAATTTCTAAATAGTTGTGATGAATCTGGATTTACTGTAGCTAAGAAAATTTTAAAATTGCTAACATTTAGAATTCCTTATTTTGTAGGACCATTAAATCCAGCACATAAAGACAGTAATGGATTTGCTTGGGTAGTACGTAAAGAAGCCGGCAAAGTATATCCGTGGGATTTTGAGAAGAAGGTGGATATAAATGCGTCGGCACAGGCATTTATAGAAAATTTGACGAATAAGTGCACGTATTTGATTGGTGAAGATGTATTACCTAAATATTCATTAGCATATTCTAAATTTATGTTACTCAATGAACTTAATAATTTAAAATACAATGGGCACCCTTTATCCTATGAAGTTAAAATGGCGTTTATTACAGAATGTTTTCAAGCAGAACATAAAAAAATGACGGAAAAAGCAATTAAGAGCTTTTTGAAGTTGAAAGGTTTCACTGATGGTACAGGGGAATTAACAGGTTTGGACATTGACATAAAGAGTGATTTGAAGTCATATAGAGATATGGTGAGAATTTTAGGTGAAGGCTTTGATGAGCAATTAGCTGAACGAATTATTCGCTATGTTACATTATTTGGTGATGCAAAAAAAATACTAGCTGATGTATTGAAAAAAGAGTTTAAGGATACAATCAGTGAAGTACAAGTAAAACAAATACAAAAATTAAAGTATAAAGAATGGGGACGGTTGTCAGAAGCATTTTTGAAGAAAATTGTCGGTGTAGCTGGAGATGGCCCAGAATGCAATATTTTGACTTGTATGGAAACACAGTCACTGACTTTAATGGAAGTATTGAGTTCTCATAATTCGTATTTAGCAGCTATTGAGGAATTTAATGCTAAGCGCACTGAAGTGGTTGAACGGGGGAGTTATGATTTAGTTGATGAATTATATATATCACCAGCAGTAAAACGTTCCGTGTGGCAAACTTTACGGATTTTAGAGGAAATTACACAACTCCGCAGAGGGATACCAAAGAAAATTTTTGTTGAAGTAGCTCGAACAAATCGTGCGGAGAAGAAACGAACAAACTCTAGACAGGCTAAATTATTATATCTTTATAAAAATATTAAAGATGAAGCTCGTAATTGGTCTAAGGAAATCAAAGAAACTGAAGCCGGAAAATTTCAATCTAAAAAATTATATTTATATTATACGCAACAGGGACGTTGTATGTATTCGGGAGAGCCTATTGATTTAGGTGATCTATTTACATCTAAATATGAT
This sequence comes from Veillonella intestinalis, assembly GCF_943192895.1. NCBI lineage: Bacteria > Bacillati > Bacillota > Negativicutes > Veillonellales > Veillonellaceae > Veillonella > Veillonella intestinalis. Next base: position 57,393 of record NZ_CALPCB010000010.1, read on the forward strand.
ATAGACCATATCTATCCTCAAAGTGTTACAAAAGATAATAGTTGGGACAATTTAGTGCTAGTTAAATCTATACTAAATCGTGAAAAGACGGATAATTATCCTATTGAAATCGAAACACAGAAAAAGTGTGAGGGATTGTGGAACCGCTTATTAAAATACAACTTAATTAGTGAGAAAAAGTATGAACGGTTAATCCGCACAACTCCATTGACTGCTGATGAGTTAGCTGACTTTGTGAGTAGACAATTAGTAGAAACCAACCAAGCAGTTAAAGCAGTTACTAATTTATTAAAGAGGTTGTACCCAGATACAACAATTTGTTATGTAAAAGCTGAAAATGTTTCAGATTTCCGGCAAAAAAATGAATTTGTTAAATTGCGTAGTTTGAATGCACACCATCATGCTAAAGATGCTTATTTAAACATTGTAGTAGGTAATGTTTATCATGAGAAATTTACTAATAACCCTCGTAATTTTATCAAAAAAGCTAGAGCAGAGAAAAAACGGCCATATAATTTGAGTAAAATGTTTGATTTTCTGCTTAAAGTGGGACAACGTGTAATTTGGAATCCAGATAATAGCTATCCAGTAGTAAAGAAAATGATGGCCAACAATGATGTGCAAGTGACAAAAAAATTAATTGAGCAAAAAGGGGCTTTGTATGATGCTACCATATATAAAGCTAGTGTTGCTAAAATAAATAGTTATGAACCACTTAAAAGAAATAATTCAGTGTTGGCTGATGTAAAAAAATATGGAGGATTCACAAGTATTAAGATCGCTTATTATAGTATTTTTGAACTATATAATAAAAAGAATAAAGAACATGAATTTCAATTATTAGCAATGCCTATACTTAAGATTAATCAACTAAAAAGTGTTGATGATTATATTGCCTATGCAAGTAGTGTAATCGATAGTAATAAATATGATGTAGTTAGGTTAGTTTATAGAAAACTATGTATAGACTCGTTAGTTAAGATTAATGGTTTTTTATATTATATAGGTGGTAAGACTAATAATAAAGTTTATATAAATTCAGCAACGTCGCTTGTTCTTAATGCGGAGATAGTAAAAAAACTAAAGGTTATAGAAACTTATTTGAATAGAGTACAGAATGATAATAAATATGAGCCTAATTTAGAATATATCAATGAGGAAAATAACATTGAAATATATAATTCTTTAATAGAGAAAATGGGCAAAAAAGCTTTTTCGACTATGAAAATGAATAAAAAGGATGAACTATCTAAGTTAGAAACACTTAATGCATTCAAAAAAATAGATTTGAGAAAACAGTGTTATATATTGTTTGAATTGTTAAATTTATTAACGCATCAAAAAACAACATTTGATATAAAAATGATAGGTTTATCTGCTTCTAGATGTACTATTAATATGAATATTACTAAGTTACAAGAGTTTTCTATAGTTACAAAATCTATTACTGGTTTATATAGTAAGGAAATAAAGATTATCTGATAGTTATGGGAGTGATAGAAAGGCTGATTCTATGGGCTGGCGTGTAGTTGTAGTAGATAATCGGGCAAAATTAGATTTTAAAATGAATTATATGGTTGTTCGTAAGGAATGTGGTTGTAATAGAGTATATATCAATGAGATTCAGGTTTTAGTAATAGCATCAACGGCGGTTAGTTTAACCGCCGCCTTGCTTAATCAATTAATAAAAGCAAAAGTAAAAATCATTTTTTGTGATGAAAAATTTAACCCTACTAGTGAAGTAGTTTCTTTATATGGCAGTCACAATACAAGTAAGCGATGTAGAGAACAAATTGAATGGGCGGAGGATATTAAGCAGTCTGTTTGGACTGCATTAGTTAAGCAAAAAATTAGGAATCAAGCAAGGTTACTTAAATCGATGAATAAGTTGGAATATAGTCTACTTGATTCATATGTAGATGATCTACGATTTAATGATGAATCGCAACGTGAAGGGCATGCAGCAAAAGTTTATTTTAACTCTTTATTTGGTAAACTTTTTACTCGTGATGATGATAATAACATAAATGCTGCTCTTGATTATGGATACTCTATTTTATTATCTGCCATTAATCGGGAAATTGTAGCTATGGGATACTTAACTCAATTAGGTCTAAATCATTGTAATCAATTTAATCCTTTTAATTTAAGTTGTGATGTTATTGAGCCATTACGAGGAATAGTCGATAGATATGTAGTGGGAATAAATCATACACACTTTACAAGGAAGGAGCGATTAGAGTTAATTGATTTATTAAATTCAGAAGTAAAAATCGAGGGAACTAATCAGTATTTAAGTGCGGCTATTAAGATTTATTGTAAAAGTATATTTGATGCACTTAAAGAAAATGATATTAGACTAATAAGGTTTGTGGAGTATGAGTTATAGATTTATGAGAGTAATGGTTATGTTTGATCTACCTGTGGAATCTTCAGCTAATCGTAAATCATATAGAGTTTTTAGAAAATTTTTACTATCCACAGGATTTTATATGATGCAAGAATCAATATATGCTAAGTTGGTGCTGAATCAAACAGAAGCTAATAAGGTTATGGCGTATGTTAGATGTCAGAAGCCACCTGAAGGGTTAGTACAAATGCTTGTGATTACAGAAAAACAATTTGCAAAAATGGAGACGCTGGTTGGTGAAGTAGCAACTGAAGTTGTAACGTCTACAGATCGGCTATTAGTATTATGAAACTAACTTATTTAACATTGGATTTAGAACTTGATTTATCTGATGAAATAATTACGACTTTAATAGTTGAAGAAAGGAGTGTCTTTAGAAAGTTAGTAAAGGACTTTTTTCAAGCTAGTGGTGGAGAAGAAAGTGAATGGGTACTATCAGTAGCTAATAAAATACTGGATATAAAAAAGGATGTGTATTTTATTAGTGATTTCTTTAAATTAGATATTAATAATAAGACTTTACTATCTAAATTACATCAAAGATTGTCTGGAATTGCTACAGAAGAGGTTGAGCTATTGTATGAGATTAATCAAAAAATACAACAGCTTTTATTATCGTTAGAAAGCAGTCTTTCTATTGATGTTTTTCACAATGAATTAATTGCAGTACAAGATATTGTTAAGCTAGGCAATTTTCTAATTAGAGATGATGAGTTTGATGATATTGGTAAAGTGGCTAATTTTATTGATGTAGTTATAGAGTTACTAAATCCTAAATTGATGGTTTTGTTGAACCCCCGTTCATATATGGATGATGGGGAAATAACTTTATTTTTTGAAACAATGCTTTGTAAAAAAATTCCAGTACTATGTATAGAACGAGTATGTAAAGATGATATATCAGTTGTAAGAAATAAGGAAATAATTTATACTTTAGATAAAGATTTATGTGTATTTTAGATTGAAACACTAGTATGGCACTTGGCTCGTAACCGGAAAATTCTCTTGAACTTTAAATTCATAAAATTTTGTAAATATGCAATTTGGGGTTTGAGAGTAGTGTAATACTAGTTTGGTTTAAAACTTCCTGCACAGTCGCCACCTTTTGAAACTAGTTTGAGAGTAGTGTAATTTTATATTACGGTCTAATCCTCATCTTACATATTCCCTCAAAAAAATGTAAGAAAATTCATTTTCCCTCTTGCGCAAAAAATAAAATCATGATACTATATGAAAGTACCTGGAATAACGGTATTGCGGCCCCGTGGTGTAGCGGTTAACATGTCGCCCTGTCACGGCGAAGATCGTCAGTTCAAATCTGATCGGGGTCGCCATTTTTTTATTTACAAAAGTTTTTCCTCATTTGCCTCGGTAGCTCAGTCGGTAGAGCAAAGGACTGAAAATCCTTGTGTCGACAGTTCGATTCTGTCCTGAGGCACCATTAAGAATAAAAATTCTATGCGGTTGTGGTGGAATGGCAGACACGCCATCTTGAGGGGGTGGTGAGCGTACGCTCGTATGGGTTCAAGTCCCATCAACCGCACCATACAGTAAATAAGCGCCTTGTGAGTTTTCACAGGGCGCTTTTTGACTATAGATAACAATATGATTTTGTTAATATTGATGAATTTCCCATCTATTGATTTACTTCAGGATATTCATAAGAAGGTGGTCCATCTTGGCGGCTTTCGTCGTAATGTTTAAGGATACTTTTAATTTCTTTACGTAGTAAAATTAAGGCAATTAAGTTTGGAATTACCATAATACCGTTAAACATATCACTTAAATTCCACACAAAGTCTACTTTACCAGCAGAACCTAATACAATGAATACTAATACAATAATACGATAGATATGAATTGCTATATTTTTTTGTTTGAATAAGAATCGAATATTGGACTCACCGAAATAGTACCAACCAACTACGGTAGTAAAGGCGAAGAATGTTAAGCAAATAGCGATAATAGCAGGTCCAATATCACCAAAGGCGGTAGCAAAGGCTTGTTGGGTAATAAGTGCACCAGATAGACCTAGTTCATGACTACCAGTTAAAAGAATAATTAATGCGGTAGCTGTACAAATGATAATGGTATCAAAGAATACGCCAAAGAAAGCTACAAAACCTTGTAATACGGGATGTAATACTAATGCTGTAGCGTGAGCATGTGGGGTAGAGCCCATACCAGCTTCATTGGAGAATAAGCCACGAGCGACACCAAAACGAATGGCTTCTTTCATTGTTATACCTAAAGCGCCACCGCCAATAGCAGATGGGTTGAAAGCTCCTTCAAAAATATATTGTAAGGTAGGCATAATATGATTAGAGAATTTAAATAAAATAGCAATAGCGCATAAAATATATAAAAGCGCCATAAAAGGTACGACTAATTGGGCAAAGGTGGCAATGCGCTGTATTCCACCAATAAAAATTAAACCAGCTAATAGGGCGATTGAGATGCCAATATAAATAGGTTCAAAGCCAAAAGCACTATTTACAGAGGAGGCGATGGAATTGGATTGCACCATGCAACCAATAAAACCTAACGCAATAATAATGGCGATAGAAAAAAAGTACGCGAGAAAGTTAGCGGAATTAGAGCCTATAATATTTTTAAGACCTTTTGAAATGTAGAAGGCAGGGCCACCGATAAATTGGCCTTTAATATCCTCTCGATAATGTTGCGCTAATATTGCTTCTGAAAAAATGGTAGCCATACCAAACATAGCGCTTAACCACATCCAGAAGATTGCGCCTGGTCCACCAGCCATAATAGCAGTAGCAACACCAGCTACATTTCCGGTTCCGACTTGAGCGGAGATTGCCACAGCAAGTGCTTGAAATGAAGATATCGATTTTTCATTGTTACTGCCTTCAGGTTTATGACCTTTATAAAGGCGACCAAAGACTTGACGACAGGCAGGACCGAAGCGAATAAATTGTGGAGCCCCTAGATAAATAGTAAAGAAAATGCCAATTCCTACCAAAGCATACATAAGTATGTATCCCCAAAGTACATCATTAATTGCTGTAACAATAGTTTCTAATACTACAATAAAATGTTCCATCGCAATCCCTCTCTTCTTATACGTATTCTCAGTTTATGAGCTGACGCTATTGAAAAATAAACAGAATATGAAAATTATATTATCATTAAAAGTCTCTTTTGTAAATACAAATGTTTATTTAAAAGAGACAAGGCATATATTACTATTTAGAATTAAGTATGTACTAAATTAAACCAGTTATTTTAAAGGAGTCAGTGTATGATATAATATGAGGTAGCTTTAAGAATGAGAGATATTTATTATTGGGGGATTTAAACATTATAGATTAGTGGTGGGTTTTACTAAAGGAGAATTCATCTTGGAATTACTATGGTTTACGTTTGATATTATTGGCACGATTGCCTTTGCCATTTCAGGGACTCTTGTGGGGATTGGTCGGCGAATGGATATTTTTGGTATGCTCGTGTTGGCTTTGGCCACTGCTATTGGTGGCGGTATTATGCGTGATTTGATTGTTGGTAATATTCCGCCCAATTCACTGCGTACGTTTACCTATGTGTTTATTGTAATGGCGGTTACATTTGGGGTCTTTTTTATTTATCGCGTACGGCGAGCTCATTATATTGGCACACGGTGGGTGCGTCGCATGTATCTGGGTGCTGACACGCTCGGTCTTGCCTCTTTTACTGTAACTGGGGCAGGGATAGGGGTATATAACTATCCTGAAATGCCAGTTCTTGCAGTTATCTTGGGGCTTTTGACTGCTGTTGGTGGCGGGGTTATTCGCGATGTCTTAGCACAGCGTGTACCGTCAGTATTGCGGGAAGAGGTTTATGCGTTACCCGCTATTATTGGAGGGATTGTGTACTATGCGTTTTATCATGCCGGGCAATGGCAGATGGCGTCGTATAGTGCATTTATTATTGTTGTGGTTATTCGTACTCTAGCATTACGCTATAGTTGGAGTTTGCCACGCATTCGGTAGGAGTAGGCTGTTAGTGTGGATTTTAGTTTTATTATATATGTTCCTATGGTATAATATATAAGATTAAAAAAGACTTATAAACAGTCGTTTCAGAGAGATTTTCAATGAAAATTAGATAGTTTCACTTATTCATCGGGATAAGTGCGGAGATGGTATTGCTAGACAGGTTTGTTAGCAAGTGAATTAAGAAGGAGTTGAGTATATTGGGTAAACGATTTTCCTGGTTTGCAGGCGCTTTGGCAGCGGCTGTGTTATGGGGAACATCGCAAGTATCGGCGGCAACGATTTTATTTGTGCCACAAGATAACCGGCCAGTTAGTTTGTCTTATACTGTTGATACTGCTGAAGGTGCTGGCTATACAGTAATTACACCGCCAGATTATTTAGTATCTGGTAAAAATTATCATGGTGAAGCGGATAAAATTTGGCAATGGGTTGATGAAAATGCAGCTCGTGCTGATGTAATGGTATTGAGCACTGACACCTTGATTTATGGCGGTTTGGTTGACTCTCGTAAACATAATTTATCTTTAAATATGTTATTAAATCGGACTAAGCAGATTGGCAGTTTGCATGCTAAATATCCAAATGTACCAATTTATGCGTTCGGTACTGTCATGCGTTCACCTCGTGCTAGTGGTGGCGGTGTAGAGCCTTCGTATTATGATGAATATGGCCCAACAATTTTCCAAATTGCGGCCTTACAAGATAAATTAGACGCAGGTAATTTAAGCCAAGAAGAACAAGCTAGTTTAGTGCAATTACAAGCTACTGTGCCTATTGAATATTTACAAGATTGGTTTAATCGTCGTCAAAAGAATATGACTGTAAATCGGGCGTTAATTGATGAAACACGTAAAGGTGTTTTCAAATATTTCGCTCTTGGTCATGATGATACAAGCACGTTATCCCAATCCGCTTTGGAAAGTCGTTACTTGAAATTATATAGTAAAGGTCTTAAAGTTGATCAATATGGTAGCTTCCCTGGGGCAGACCAATTAGGTTTATTGCTCATTGCTCGGGCTCATGTGGACCGCAATAATTTAAAACCATCTTTTGAAATGATTTATCCATTAGGTGGTGCTGGTGAAACGGTACCTCACTATGAAGATCAGTCGGTGGCTAAAACGATTGCAGAACATATTGAAGCTGTAGGCGGTACCATGACAACCAATGGTAAACCAGATATTTTATTGGCTGTGAATACACCATTAGGCAAGGTAACTGGGGAATCAGAAGCATTTGAAAACTTCCCAATGATTTCAGCTAGTACAAATGCCTTTTTAGATAAAATTGAAACGGCTATTAATCAACAGGTGCCAGTGAGTGTAGCTGATATTTCTTACTCCAATGGCGCTGATAATACCTTTGTATATGGCCTTTATAAACGTGATTTGTTATATAAAGTAGAATCTTATAATGGTTGGAATACGGCAAGTAATACGGTTGGTTATGCTATTGCGCAAGGTGTTTTAGGCAAAGTTATGCCAGAACAAGAAAAGCGCAATATGTTGACACAACAATATTTGGATAACTGGGCATATCAGGCGAATATTCGTAAGGATATTTATCGTATGCAAGATTCCATTCGTACGGATAATGTGCGCTATACTGGTACGTTAAATGAGAAACTAGAAGCCTATATGGGTGAACGAGTGCAAGATTTTGCTGAAAAATATTTAAAAATCGATCCTCGGACAGTATCTGCTCGATTCCCTTGGGGCCGTTTATTCGAAACGGATATTACTGTATATGATCAACCAGTAGCTCCATTACAAAAAGAATTGCGTTTACAGCGAGAAGCAGAAGCACGGGCTAAAGCAGAAGCAGAAGCAAAAGCTAAGGCTGAAGCAGAGGCAAAAGCTAAAGCAGCAGCTAATGGTGCGGTGGCACCGACGACTGATACTAGTGGCGCTATGTCCACACCAGTACCAGTAACGAAAGAATAGACAGATGTATACGGGACGGAGGGCTTAGTCCTTCGTCCTGTTTTTGTTAGAGAGGAGAACTGTTTTGAAACAGTCGTTTTTACCTGAAATTACGTATATGCGCGGGCTTTGTATGTTAGGCGTTATTGGGATTCATGTGGGCTCCTTTGCATTAAGTAATCCCCAGGCAAATACACAGCTCATAGGGTTGCTCGAGATATTGTCTCGGTTTACAGTGCCGGCTTTTTTCTTTTTATCCGCTTTTGGCCTATTTTATCATACGTCAAGTATGGCTGATTTTTCTTACAAGGATTTTCTCTGGCGACGTTCTCGTGTAGTGTTATTTCCCTATGTAGCTTGGTCATTATTATATATTTTGTATGCCGGTATTTCTGCCGGTAGTTTAGCTGGGTTTTTACCACGGTATTTATTGCCTACCTTATTCTTTGGAAATGGATATTACCATTTATATTTTATAGTCATTTTGCTTTGGTTCTACCTTCTTATGCCACTGTGGCGATTGCTGGTGCGAGGCATTTTGCAACGGCCTATAGTATGGTTAAGTTTACTATTTCTGGTACAAGTGGCATTTAATTACTGGTCCTCTTACTATAGTGGGCATATTACGTTTCAAAATCCTTGGTTACAATATGCTTACTCTATGAAGCTTAATTATTGGGTGTTGCATTATGTATGGATATTCTTGTTAGGCGCTGTAGTGGCAGAGCGTTATGAAAACGTAGTGGAGGGGCTGTGGCGCTATCGAGGGGCTTTAACTATGGTGTTTGCTTTTTCTGTAGCCTTAATGATGGGGAGCTATTATTATGTATTAAGTGAGCGACATTACACCTTGTTAGAGGCTATTTATACGATACATCAATTAAGCCCTATGGGGATGATATATACTGGTGCAGCTACGCTGTTTTTCTTGTTTTTCTTTTTAGCAACGCCTATGAGCAGTGGGGCGAAGGCATTTTGGGAGCAAATCGGCAATCAGTCTTATGGGATTTATTTAATTCATCCGTTTATGCTCATTGTATTGACCTATGGTATGGCGCAAGCGCAGTTACAGTATACGGCGGTAGTGGTTATTGGATTGTATATTTGTACGGTTTGTTTATCCTATTTGGGGACATTAGGTTTACAACAATTGCCTAAAGTAGTACGTCGTATTTTACTAGGGCGGTAGTGCAGATTTTTCAGGACTGTGCTATAATCGAAACATAATTATAGTCAGTATTTTGTGTAGTTTATACTTACGTATTCCACACAGCTTAGAATAGAGAGGTGTTCCAATGAAAGAGTTAACCTATTTTAATGGTGAATTTGTTGAACCAGGTGCTAAATGTGTGAGTCTTGATGACCGTGGTTATTGTTTTGGTGATGGTGTATATGAAGTAACTCGTGTTTTTAATGGTCGTTGCTTTGCTTTTTCCTATCATCAAGATCGACTCTATCGTTCCATGCGTTTCATGGATATTCCTGTAAAAATGCCACCAGAAGATTTACAAGAATTACATGAAATTATGATTGAACAAAGTGGTATTACGGATGGCTATATTTATTTACAAATTACTCGAGGCGTAGAACCTCGCCATCATGCGTATGACCGAGCTAAATTGGATCCTACCATGTATATGTACATTCGCCCAATTAAAGAAGATTTAAGTAAATTAGGGGAAGGGGTAAAAGCCATTAGCTTACCAGATGAACGTTGGCATCATGTAGATATTAAGACGTTGAATTTAATTCCTAATATTTTGGCACAAACAAAGGCAGAAAAGAAATTTGCTTATTCAGCTGTGTTGTTCCGTGATGGCATTTGTACTGAAGGGGCAACGTCCAATGTATTTGCCGTTAAAGATGGTATTTTATATACTCATCCTGCTAATGAATTGATTCTAAAAGGGATTACACGTCAGTTAGTAGTGACCAGAGTAGCACCTACGGCAGGGGTATCCTTGATTGAAAAGGAATTTGATCGTGAATTTGTAGATTCTGCGGATGAATTATTCTTTACCGATACCATTGGCGGTATTATTCCGATTACAAAATTAGACCGTCAACCTGTTGGTGATGGCAAAGTGGGGCCTGTGGCGTTGAAACTACGTGAAGGCTATGAAAAACTGTTGGCGGAAGGTTTGGCGTAATTAATTTATGGAACTTCGTACATTAACAGGTACAGCATTATTGTTGGCCGTGGCCTTATTAAGCCAAAGTTTGCGTGTGATTTTGCCAGTGCCACCAATGGTTAGTATGTTTCTAATTGGCTCCTTAGTAGGGCTAAGTATGCTATTGGCAACTATGCGCTATGGTGCAGTTAGCGGACTTGTTATTGCTTGGGTAACACCTATCATCGCGTTTATGCAATCCATGTTGCCATTTGCTCCATTTATTCCATTGGTTGGTATTGGCAATTCTGTATTTGTTATCTTAGGGCGTTTATTACAAAATCAGCCAGTTTGGTTACAGACTTTTGTTTGTAGTGTAGCTAAAGGGGTTGTACTGTATTGTAGTTTTTCCCTATTATTTATTGGTTTTTCCGTGCCGTATCCAGTTGAAAAGGCTGTATTGCTTATGATGAGTTGGCCACAATTGATTACAGGGGCTATTGCCGTCATGGGCGCGCGTTTTTTGTTGAATCGGAAGGCTTTTAAAGTGTGGCAGTAACTTTGGGTATGATAATTTAAGCTTTTTATGTTATATAGTGATTAGTAAACATAAAATTAAAATAAAAATTAAAATTAAAACGACTTAGTTAAAGTCTGCCTTGTAAAAATTTATGTCAGGCTACGGCTAAGTCGTTTTTTTGATTTCTTGATTAAAATTTTTGATATATTTAATTCCTCTATTGACAGTATGTCTATCCAGTGATATGATTTTATCACGTTAAAAAATACATAGGTTCATCAAGAGTTGACTGAGGGACTGGCCCGATGAAGTCGCGGCAACCATCCAAATAGGAACGGTGCCAATTCCAACGAAGTAATCACTTCGACAGATGAAGAACAGGGAACTACTCTTCATGTGTTATGGAGAGTTTTTTGTTTTTATATGTATTTCAATAGAGAGTGTTTTGAGAAAAGGAGAGCGATCACATGATTGAACTGACGCATATCAGTAAGGTTTATGAAGGACCGAATCGTGTAGAAGCCTTGAAGGATATTAGCCTTTCTGTAAAGGAAGGGGAAATATTTGGTGTCATTGGCCAAAGTGGGGCTGGTAAATCTACATTGATTCGCTGTATTAATATGTTAGAACGACCTACTTCTGGTGAAGTGGTTGTTGATGGTGTAGATTTAACAAAATTAAGTGATAAAGATTTACGAGAACAGCGTAAAAATATTGGTATGATTTTCCAGCATTTTAACTTACTATCTTCTCGTACAGTATATGACAATGTGGCCTTTCCGTTAGAATTGCAAGGCCTTAGCAAAGCGGAAATTAAAGAGCGCATATTACCAATTTTAGACATTGTAAAATTGAGCGACCGTTTAAATAACTATCCATCGCAATTATCTGGAGGTCAGAAACAGCGTGTAGGGATTGCTCGTGCCTTGGCAAGTAATCCAAAAGTATTGCTTTGTGATGAAGCAACGTCAGCGCTTGATCCACAGACAACTAAATCTATTTTAGAATTGTTGAAGGATATTAATGAAAAGTTAAAATTAACGATTGTCCTCATTACTCATGAAATGCAAGTGATTAAGGAAATCTGTGACCGTGTAGCGGTTATTGAAGGTGGCGTTATCTTAGAAGAAGGGCCTGTTGTTGATGTATTTACTGGACCTAAAGAAAAAACGACCAAAGAATTTGTTGGCGCTATTATCAGTCATAAGTTGCCAGAAGAAGCTTGGCGTCATTTGAACGTACAACCTGAATGGCGTGAAGGATTACATCCTATTATTCGCCTTAATTTCGTTGGCAATGTAGTGGATGAGCCTATTGTAGCTGGTATGATTCGGCGTTTTGGTCTTGACGTAAGCATACTATTTGGCGGTGTTGACTATATTCAAGATAAAAGCTTTGGTCATTTGATCGTTGTACTAGATGGGGAACGAGAAAATGAAGAACGAGGCATTCAATACTTGAAAGAGTTACCTATTGGAAGTGAGGTGATTGGCTATGTCGCAACAAATCATTAATTTGTTGATTCAAGGGCTAGGTGAAACCCTACAGATGACAATTATCTCTACCGTGGTAGCCACTATTATTGGGATTCCATTAGGGGTTATTCTTGTTATTACTGGCAAAGGCCATATTTTAGAAAATAAAGCATTAAATACAGTGTTAGGGGCTGTTGTAAACGCCTTGCGTTCGATACCATTTATCATTTTGATGGTAGCTATTATCCCATTGACTCGTATTATTGCGGGTACCTCTATTGGTACTACCGCCGCTTGTGTACCATTAACTATTGCGGCAATTCCATTTTTAGCGCGTTTAGTAGAAACGTCGATTCGTGAAATTAATAGTGGTGTTATTGAAGCGGCACAAGCTATGGGGGCGTCACCTTTGCAAATCATTCGCAAAGTGTTATTGCCAGAAGCCTTGCCTACTATTATTGACAATATTACGGTATTAATTGTTAACTTGATTAGTTACTCCGCTATGGCTGGTGCTATCGGTGGTGGTGGTCTTGGGGACATCGCTATTCGCTATGGTTACCAACGTTTCCAAGGGGATGTAATGTTAGCAACTATCGTTATCTTAATTGTTTTAGTACAATTGATTCAATCTTGTGGTGATTTCTTATCCCGCAAAGTGAATAAACGCTAAGTACAACTGGTTTGTTAGTTGTAGTTAATAGTTTTTAGATAGTATTTTAAAATAGTAGTAAATTGAGATTTGAGAGAAAGAGGGAACACACATGAAAAAATTAGCGTTTTTATTGGCTGCTATCGCTACATTTGCTCTTGTATTAGTGGGCTGTGGTAGTGATAGCAAAGAAAGTGCAAATGGCACTAATCAAGAATTTTCTGTTGGGGTAACGGCAGGACCTCATGCGCAAGTGATGGATTTTGTTGCTAAAGAAGCAGAAAAACAAGGTTTTAAAATTAAAGTAGTGGAATTTAATGACTACATTCAACCGAATATTGCTTTAGAACAAAAAGAGTTGAGTGCTAATTCGTTCCAACATCAGCCATTCTTGGACAACATGGTGACCGAACGAGGTCTACATTTAGTATCCGTAGGTAAGACTATTTTATTACCAATGGGTTTATATTCTAATCAGTATAAAGATTTGAGCACTGTTCCAAATGGTGCTTCGGTAGCAATTCCTAATGATCCAACTAATGGTGGTCGAGGTTTATTGTTATTACAACAAGCAGGCCTTTTAAAATTAAAAGATGGGGGCAGTCCAAAATCTACTGTAGCAGATATTGTGGAAAATCCTAAAAATCTTCAGATTAAAGAATTGGAAGCAGCACAAATTGCTCGTTCTTTAAATGATGTGGATATTGCTTGTGTAAATACTAACTATGCGCTAAATGCTGGTCTTAATCCATTGAAGGATGCTGTAGTAGTAGAAAGTAAAGAGTCTCCGTTTGCTAATGTAGTAGCTGTACGTGAAGGGGATAAAGATAGTGAAACTGTTAAAAAATTCTTATCTATTTATCAATCTGAGGCAACTAAGAAATTTATCGAAGATACCTTCAAAGGTTCTATTATTTCAGCTTTCTAAGGATGAAATAAGCTAGTTATTAATTATGAAGAAGACTTTTGCACTTTTTTGTGTGAAAGTCTTTTTCTTTTACCCCATTATGTAATATAATTAAAATAAATCTAAATTACTAAGGGAGGATCTTTATGAGTGTCAATGAGAAATTACGCAATCCTATGAATGACCAGTTATTCCAGGCTATATTAGCTTTGGAAACAATCGATGAGTGTTATGAATTCTTTGAAGATATTTGTACGGTCAATGAGCTAAAAGCATTGGCACAGCGTTTGCAGGTCGCACGGATGTTAGAATCTGGTGAAAGTTATGATAACATTGTAGAAACAACCGGTGCTAGTACTGCTACTATTAGCCGAGTAAAGCGGTGTTTAGTATATGGCGCCGATGGCTATAAAACGATTCTAAGTCGTTTGAAATGAGGAATATATGGATATAGTAAGCATGGTAGATCCTGCGTTGATGCTACCCTTAGTTTTATTTGTAGCAGGTGCTTTAGCAGGTTTTGTAGATTCTATTGTTGGGGGTGGCGGTCTAATTTCAGTGCCGGCGATGTTACTGACTAATTTACCGCCTAGTGTAGCGTTAGGTAGTAATAAATTATCTAGTGTATTTGGCGCGTTAACAGCGTCTATTGCTTACGCACGGTCTGGCATGGTAGAATGGCCCCTCGTAAAAAAGTTAATGCCGATTACCTTTATTGGTTCACTACTAGGTACGTGGTTGGTTATTAGCATTCCCCCTTTATATTTGAAGCCGATTATTATTGTTTTATTAGTTAGTGTTCTCTTATTTGTATTATTTAAAAAAGATTGGGGCACCGTAACTACCTATGCAGGGGCTTCGCAGAAAAAGTTACTACTCTTGGCATTAGGCGCTTTGACGCTTGGCTTTTATGATGGGTTTGTAGGACCTGGCACAGGTACTTTTTTGATATTCATGTTTATCTATGCAGGGTTTAACTTTTTATATTCTTCAGGTAATGCAAAGTTACTTAATTTTACGAGTAATTTAGGTTCTTTAATATTATTTTTGGCACTAGGTCACGTAGATTATGTGTTAGGTTTATCGGCTGGCGCTGGGCAGATTATTGGAGCCACATTGGGCTCGCGGCTAGCCATTAAAAAAGGCGTAGGCTTAGTTCGTTTTGTGTTTATTGCTACAACAGTGAGCATGCTTTGTAAATTGACTTATGATTATGCAGTGACTCATTGGTAAGTGAAGGACGGTGATTGTATGCCAATTAATAGTGAAAATCAAGTAGCCCTTATTAGTGGCGGTACCTCCGGTATTGGCTTCGCTACCGCACAGTTATTATTGAAACAAGGTTGGTGTGTAGTCATTAATGGGCGCAATGAACGGGCAGGACAAGAAGCAGTAGTTAAATTACGACGCATTTCCTCTAAAGTTCGTTTTGTACAAGGCGATGTAAGTAAGGTTATGAATTGTCGTCGCATTGTAGAAGAAACTTGTCGTTTATTTGGTGATATTAGTGCTTTGGTTACGGCAGCAGGTTTTTATAAAGAAGAATTATTGGATGAAGTAACGGAGCAAGATTTCGATGAAATGATTGGCACCAATGTGAAAGGAACTGTCTTTTTATGTCAAGCAGCAGCACCTTGTTTACGGCGTACTAAAGGCAGTATTGTGACGGTATCTAGTGATGCCGGCTTGCAGGGGAATGTAGCGTGCTCTGTATATGGAGCTTCTAAAGGTGCTATTGTAAGCTTTACCAAATCTTTAGCTCTTGAAATGGCAGTACATAATGTGCGGGTAAATTGTGTTTGTCCTGGCGATGTGGATACATCCTTAGTAGCACGTCAGCTGGCAGAAAGCAATCAAACCTTTGAAGAAGCTATGGAAGAAATGGCTACCCACTATCCATTGGGTCGAATTGCAAAACCAGAAGAAATTGGTGAAGTAATTGCCTTTTTATTAAGCTCCAAAGCATCCTTTGTAACAGGCGCAGCTTGGACTATAGACGGAGGCTTAACAAGCTGGTAATACTTGTAAGATTGAGCTAATTTCTACTATTTTGCATAATTTATATAGGAAAAAAGAGGATTTTTTCTTCTTTATATAGAAATTATTATAGTAAAGGTCTATAATTGAATTATATTGTTAAACTTTACAGGTGATAAAGGAGAGGTATAGATGGAAGACGTAAAAGATTTGATGACTCATCCTGAGGGAACGTTAGCGGCTGTAGAAGCAGAATTAGCAAATCGTGATGCTGAGATTGAAACTATTTGCCGTTGGGCTGCAGCACGTGCTGGCGTGCTTGTGATGGCACCAAAACTTAGTACGACAGCTTTAATTGCTAATGATGCGTATATGGTAAGTCGCATTGCCGCTGTATATGGTCATACCGCAACAGCTGGTGCCATTATTGGCTTCCTCGGTGGTTTAGGTGGTAGTTTAGTAAGTGCTTTACTAACATCGGTATTGCCTAATCCAAAAATTAAAATTCCCCTTGCTGTCTGTTTGACGTACGCAGTAGGTAAATGTGCTAAAACTTGGGTTGAAGGTGGCATGCCTATGCCTGGTGATTTCTCTGAATATAGAGAACGTTTAGCTGATATTATTGATCATAACAAAACGACGATTAAAGCACTTATGGATTCGCCAATGAGAAACAAACCATTAGGTGATGAAGGTAAAGATTTCTTAGCAGAAGCTGGCGTTAATAAAGATGATTTCTTAGGTCTTAGTCGTCTTAATTTAAGTGAATTATTTAGTGGCGATACATTAGCTAATCTTGGCTCTTTAAAAAATGTAGTGCTTGGTGTTGCTGCCGCTGCCGTAGCAGGTGTAGCGGGTAAAGCGATTGCTAATTCTGATAAAGAATATATTGCTAATGCTAAACATGCTTTATCCGGTATTGGAGCTTTATTGGTGACTGTTAGTGGCGCAGCTTTAGATTTAGCCGCTGGTGGTGCAAGCTCTGCTGTAAAATCTACTGATGATGTGAAGTCCACTGTATTAGGGAAATTAAGTGATTTATTGTCCGTAGCTGGCAATCGTAAAGAAGATGTAGTTGAACGAGTAAGTGATTTTATTGTTTCTGCAGGTGATAAACGAGAAGAGGTTGTGAAAAAAGTGAGCAATTTAGTAGATTCTGCAAAAGATAAAAAAGAAGAATTAGTCGATTTAGCGAAAGATAAAAAAGAAGAATTAGCTGATAAAGCAAGTGATTTAGCCGATAAAGCTAAAGATAAGGCTAGCGATTTAGCTGATTTAGCAAAAGACAAAAAAGAGGAATTAGCCGATAAAGCGAGTGATTTAGCTGATAAAGCTAAAGATAAGGCTAGTGACTTAGCTGATTTAGCAAAAGATAAAAAAGAAGAATTAGCTGATAAAGCGAGTGATTTAGCTGATAAAGCTAAAGATAAGGCTAGTGACTTAGCTGATTTAGCAAAAGATAAAAAAGAAGAATTAGCTGATAAAGCGAGTGATTTAGCTGATAAAGCTAAAGATAAAGCGGAAGAAGTAAAAGGCAAAGTAGAAGAAACTGTTGATGAAGCCAAATCTAAATTACAAAAATAATTTAGTAAGTCAGGCTAAGTACCGTAGTATATAGGAGTGAGTTTTAATGAGTCCTTTAAAGTTATTAAAGTACGCGAAGTTTTTTTCGTCATCTAAGTTTTTACGCTTTGCTAGCGGGATTGGTAAAAATGTAGCATTTTTACGTCGCGCATGTATTCTATTCTATTGTTTTCGTGATCCAGATACCCCAAAATATGTAAAAGCTATTATTGCAGGGGCTTTAGGGTATTTGATTTTACCAATTGATGTGATTTCGGATCGTATCCCAGGTCTTGGTTGGGTAGATGATGCGGCTGTTATCGCGTTAGCCTTTAAAGTGGCTAATCGTTCAATTAAACCAATGCATCGTGAACAGGCTCAAAAATTAGTGCCGTTTGGTTCGGAAGATTAAAATTGTGGTAAGTATAACTTACTAATATAAAAGCTGTAACAAAACGTGGCTTTGGCCATCAGTTTGTTACAGCTTTTTTGTGCTATTATAGTATATTTTATTCTAAAACTTTGTGAACCTAATCCCAGCTTTTAAAAGGAACGTTTGCCTAGTTTAGGATGACTACAAGGTTTTAGCGTTAAACGGTCGATGAGGTGAGCCGCTTCTTCTAACTCTACATCTTCATAACTGCCTTGACGCTCTAGGACACACATAGGGTGGTCTACACCGACTTCACCAGCAGGTAGATACACATATTCTTCGTTAGCCGTATCGCCAAAAATATAGCCGGCTTGTAAATGTTCTTTATGGATTCGACTCATATTCGCTCCTTATATTCTTAGTTTTATATTATATACTCTGTGTTAGTTATATGAATTGTGATAGTTATATGAATTGTGTTAGTTATATGAATTGTGTTAGTTATATGAATTGTATTAGTTATATGAATTGTATTAGTTATGATGAATTGTATTAGTTATATACCTTGCTTTCGCTATATAATTTGTTTTAGTTTAAAATTCATAAAATCAGCAGATACTAAATGTAATTGTGTGTTGCCAAAATGGTCAGGTATACGTTCAAAGGATGTTTTATCATGTAAATGACCAAAAATACAGTGGTCGACTTTATAGTTAGCCAATAAATCGGTAAAACCACTCGCTTCATTTTTATCATTAAATGGGGGATAGTGTAATAATAAAATGCGCAGAGTAGGTAATACTTTTTGATTTGCGCTAGTCTTTTCATAGTTTGATAGGGCTTTTTCCATTTCTTGTAAAGCTGCTTCAGTGCGAAGTAACTCGCGAGCGTAAATGGAAGTATCCGAATCTTCATTGAAGGATGTATCACGGGGGCATAAGTAACCGCGTGTGCCTCCAAAAGCAATATTGTTTACAGCCGTGCCATGACCTTGTAAAAAGGTAAGGCTATGATTTAGAGCAGCATTCATTTTATTAGCACTACTCCACCAATAGTCATGATTGCCACGAATTAAATAAATTTGTCCAGGTAAATTGGCGATTGTTTGTAAATCAGGGACGGCTTCCTCCAATTTTAAAGCCCAGGAAATATCCCCTACAACAAAGACGATATCTTCTGGACTTACTTGTTCCTGCCAAGCTGTAATAATTCGGTCACGATGATTTTGCCAATGGGGGCCAAACACATCCATTGGCTTAGTAGGTGGTTCTCCTGAAAAATGAAGATCGCCAATGGCAAAAATTTTCATAGGTTCTCCTTAAAATAATGGAAGTTTACTTAATTGTACTATTTGAAAAAGTCTCGATTTAGTTCCTCTTTGACTTGCTCAATGCGCTCTGTATTACTAATTTGGCTAATTGAATAGCCTACATATAGAGGCGAAGTAATATAACGAGGTACTATTTTAACATACTGTGAATCGGTATGCAAATCGTAGAAGAATAAGTTATAGGAGCCACTATGTTTAGAAAAATCTGTCAATATATATTGAAGTAGTTGTTGTATGCGACGACTCATTAAGGCTAAGGACGTTTGTTGGTTAAACTTCATATTAAATTCGAAGAAGCCAATAATTGGTTGGCTCGATAGGGTAATTACTAAGTTTGGATCTTCTTTTAAGATGGGTCCTTCAAAATGATGTTCTTTAATATCTTGCCGATAGTCATAGTCGTAAAGACCAATAATTTGGCTGTGTGGATGGCGAATGGAGCCGCCTGACATAGGGCCGAAATTTTTGAAATAGAGTACAGATTTAAATTCGTCACGTTCCATAGTTTCTTGCCATTTATGCAATGAAAAGGCTAGAACTTTTTCCGCTTGCTCAGGCGTATAGCGTGAATACTCACTAAAGCAATCATGGGTTTCAATGATAACTGTAGGCCAAGTTCGTTCTAATACAGGATATTTGTTCATAAGCCAAATAATATCATCTTCTGTTTCTAATATATTGGTTAATTGATCGACAGTACAGAAGGGACAGGCTACTTCACGATGGCGAATATTTTCAGGTTTACTACGGCCTATAGCGATATTAAATATTAGTGGTTCGTTCATAAGTGCACCTCTCTTATTTAATACTATCACAGGTTGGGACTTTTGGGCAGTATGATATAATTAATTAGTATAGATAATTTTAAAAATTTCTATATAATGATTATAATAATAAAAGTAGAGTAATAAGCATTCGCAAATATAGGAGAATGCTTAGTGAGGAGTTTGTATGAAACCTACTACCTTGTGCTTAATTATAAATGATAAGCAAGAAATTTTATTAGGTCGTAAGAAACGAGGCTTTGGAGCCGGTAAATATAATGGTTTTGGTGGTAAAAAACAGGAGGATGAAACATTTCGGCAATGTGCAGTCCGTGAAATCTTTGAAGAAGTGTCATTAATCGTAAACCCAGAAGACTTAATACCGGTAGCCATTATGAATTTCCAGTTTCCCTATGAAGAAACATTAAATCATCTTAATTATACATATATTGTTAAACAGTACGAAGGTTTACCACTAGAAAGTGAAGAAATGGAGCCGCAATGGTTTTCTTTTTCAGACATCCCTTATGAACTGATGTGGAAAGGCGATGATACGTGGATTCCTGAAGTATTAGCTGGTAAGCTACTCCATACATTGCTCATTTTTGGCAAGGATAATGATGAAGTAAAATTAGCTGAAAATACCTATGTTGATACGATTGAAGAATTTGAGACCATAGAAGCTATTACAGCTTGTTTGCGAAAGGAACGTAATTAGTGAATAGAGCGAATATGTCGACTACAGAAGTTGAATGGACTTCTGAGTTATTGCATTGGTATGATTTGAATAAACGTGATTTGCCTTGGCGAAAGACAAAGGATCCCTATTGTATTTGGGTTTCTGAAATTATGTCACAGCAAACGCGGATCGAAGCGATGAGACCATATTACGAAAATTGGATGACCCAATTTCCTACTAAGGAAGCATTAGCGGCTGCTGATGAAGATACGGTTGTTAAAGCTTGGCAAGGTCTTGGCTATTATTCAAGGGCTCGCAATTTACGCTTAGGCGTTCAAGAAGTTATGAATAAATATGGTGGCGAGATTCCCAAGACTCGTAAAGAGGTTGAAAGCTTAAAAGGTGTTGGCGCTTATACGGCAGGGGCGATTTTATCAGTCGCTTTTAATCAACGAGAAGCGGCGATAGATGGTAATGTACTTCGTGTATATGCTAGATTATACGCCGTGCAAGAGGACATTATGCGCACAGCTGGTAAAAAAGCAATCGCTGCTTTGGTTGATGAAACGTTGCCATATGATAGACCTGGTGATTTTAATCAAGCTTTAATGGATTTTGGCGCACGAGTTTGTATTCCAAAAGCCCCGCGTTGTGAAGGTTGTCCTTTACGGCGTTGGTGCAAGGCCGATGCCTTAGGGATAGCGACTGAGTTGCCTGTGCGCATTGTGAAAAAAGCAGTGCCCATTAGTTCAGTAATTACTGGACTAATTCAAAATGAAGAAGGGGCTTATTTATTGCATCGCCGCCCCAGTAAAGGTTTGCTTCACTCTATGTGGGAATTTCCTAATGTAGAAGTACCAAGGGACGCATTGGTGCAAGACAAAAAAGAATTGCCTTTGATTGGTTTAGATCCTTTAAAGGCTTATTGGGAAGAACAAGGCGCAACTATTCAGTGGCAAGACTCTTGTATAGCTACTTTGCGACATGTATTTTCCCATCGCTGTTGGGATATGGAAGCCTATGTAGGGCGGTGGCAACAAGAGCAGCGTGACACTGCAGTTAATTTCCTTTTTGATGACCATGCCGAGTGGCGCTGGGTGGCACCTGAAGACTTTATAGATTTACCTTGGGCTGGACCACATGGAAAATTGACAGTATATTGTCAAACGCATGAAATATAAACTATGAATTGTGAAATGAATTATAGATTTAATTATTGTTGATAGGTAGGTGAGAGAATGTCCGCGCGTTTTATGTTTTTAGCCATGACAACGCTCATTGTATTATTAATTGTGTTTGTTAATTCGTATTTAATTGTACGGGTAACTAAAGTAGCAAGGCGTGCATTATGGTTTTGGGGGTTAGTGGCGGTACAAGTGCTAGCTATTGGGGGAACTACGTACTATCAGTTGGCGCAGGTACAAATTTTTGATACTGCATTATATGAATGGTGGAAGCACTGGGCGATTGGCTATTATGGTTTATTATTAGGACTCGGTGTGTGTTTTATTATTATGATTCCGTTAGCACTAGTTGTAGCGGCGGTAAATTGGCGAGCACAGCAAACTACTGACGAAGAACAAGATAGTCGGCGTCGATTTCTTAGAAATGCCCTTTGGGCTGTACCAGCTGTGACAGCTGGGGGTGGCGTAGTTAGAGCCTATGAAGGTGCTAAAGAATTAGAAGTTAATCATGTTGATTTGGTATTCCGCAGTTTACCCGAATATTTAAAAGGCTATAAATTAGCACAAATTAGTGATGTGCACATTGGCCCATTTATTGATTTACATGATTTTGATAAAATTACAGAAGCTGTTTTAGCTGAAAAGCCAGATCGCTTAGTTATTACAGGGGACTTAATTGATGAATTAGAATGGCTAAATCCTTTATGTGGTCGTTTAGAAGAATTATTCCCTAAAATTCCTGATGGCATTGATTATATATTAGGTAATCACGAATATTTTAAAAATTTACCACTTGTGTTAGAGGCGTTTAGTAAAATTTCTATGCGGATGCATCGGAATTCATCCTTGCGTTTAAGCGGTGGTTCGTGGCCTGTATATTTGGCGGGGGTAGAGTACTCTTTTGAGCGCACAGGGGAACAGCGTGAAGTATACTTAAAAGAAGCGCTTGCTAATGTGCCATCAGAGGCTTTTGTTATTTTGCTAGCGCATCATCCTGACTTTATCGAAAATGCTTTTGCGCATGATATTCCAGTTACCTTGTCTGGGCATACTCATGGTGGACAGATTGTAGTAGGCGATACGCCATTGGTACCTGTTGGCACTAAGTACTTTAAAGGTATGTATCGTGATAGTTGGAAGTATGGCTATGTAAATAATGGCACAGGTCATTGGTTCCCAGTTCGTTATAATTGTCCTCGGGAAATTACGATTTTTACCTTTAAAGAAGGCAAAGTGTCGTAAAAATGGCAAAAAATTGAATGTTTTTCAATTATTGACAGTAAAATACAAATTAACATTGAGAAATTCTGCTAAAAAGAATATAATGAATAGGCTGTTGTACAGGTTGTGTACAATAGCTGAAGCGGAAGGTCTTTGTATAAAGTTTTAGCATAAGGTTTTAATATAAGGTTTTAATATAAGGCTGTAATGTAAGACTTTAACATAAGGCGTTAGCGTTAAGGATTAGACAAAGGTCTAGGTGTTAACTTGCGATTTGGTAATTGAGGTGTAATAATGGATCAAAATATTATTGCCTTTATACTAGGCATTGTAGAAGGGGCAACGGAATTTTTGCCAGTCTCTAGTACGGGGCACATGATTTTAGTAGGTGACTTTTTAGGCTTTACTGGTGAGCGGGCTAGTGTATTTGAAGTGTTTATTCAGCTCGGGGCTATTTTATCAGTATTTCTTTTTTATCGTGAAAAGTTTATGACTATGTTGCGACGTGAGAATTGGGTGCGCACGAATGGTTTGTCCTTAGCTCATATTTTCTTTGGCATGTTGCCAGCTATGGGGATTGGCTATTTAGGTCATTCGTTTATTAAGAATAATTTATTTTCACCAGGCACAGTTATTATAGGCTTAATTATAGGCGGTCTTTTCATGCTACTAGCTGAAAAATATCATCGACCTATTACCACTCATACAGTGGATCATTTAAGCATGTATCAATGCTTGTTAATTGGTTTATTCCAAGTATTGTCTTTATGGCCTGGATTTTCTCGCTCTGGTTCTACCATTGCAGGGGGCTTAATCTTAGGGGTTAGCCGTAAGGCAGCGGCAGATTTTTCCTTTATTATGGCAGTGCCAATTATGTTGATTGCTTGTATTTATGATTTGTTGAAAATCATTGATCAATTGTATTGGTCTGACTTTGTAATGTTCCTCATTGGTTTTGTAACTGCTTTTGTATTTGCGTACTTATCCATTGTATGGTTCTTGAAATTCTTAAATAAATCGTCATTAGCAGGTTTTGCTTATTATCGCTTTGCTGTAGCTTTTGTGGCTATGATTTATTTCTTTATTTTTTAAGGGATGGCTAGAGTCTTGTAATTTGATTAAGGCAAATAAATAAGTAAAAAGCTATACTATCTTATAGTATGAAGTATAGAATAAAGGATAGCTCCTCTTTCATTAAGAGGGGCTATTATTTTTTAGAAATTTTATAATAAATTTTGAAATTTTATGAAAAAGTACTTGCGTAATTATTATGTCTATGCTATTATAATAAAGCACTAACGCACTAGCTGTGTTAGAGAACAAATTGTCAAACTGAGCTAAAAAAATCTATTGACAAGATGTTCTGGAATATGTATAATATTCCTTGTCGTGGTACGCTGGCGTAGCTCAATCGGTAGAGCAGCTGACTTGTAATCAGCAGGTTGTGGGTTCAATTCCTATCGCCAGCTCCATTTTTATTCGTGGAGGGATTCCCGAGCGGCCAAAGGGAGCAGACTGTAAATCTGCCGTCTTCGACTTCGAAGGTTCGAATCCTTCTCCCTCCACCATTCATCGCGGGGTGGAGCAGTTGGTAGCTCGTCGGGCTCATAACCCGAAGGTCGCAGGTTCAAGTCCTGTCCCCGCAACCATCATTTATACGTATGCTGGTGTAGCTCAGTCGGCAGAGCGTATCCTTGGTAAGGATAAGGTCACCGGTTCAATCCCGGTCACTAGCTCCATATACACATGGCGGCATAGCTCAGTTGGCTAGAGCAATCGGTTCATACCCGGTGTGTCCGCGGTTCAAATCCGTGTGCCGCCACCATTAACTTTTGTTAGTTACTCACATTTAATATGTGGGTTATTTTTTTGATTTTTTTGGTGCTTAGGAGGTGGACATTTGTATGTCCGAGGAAAAGGAGTTAGCTAGGGGGCTGAAAAACCGTCACGTGCAATTATTAGCGATAGGGGGCGCTATAGGGACGGGTTTATTTTTAGGCTCAGGTCGATCAATTCATTTGGCTGGTCCGTCAATATTATTTGCATACATTATTACAGGTCTTATTTCCTTTTTTATGATGCGTGCTTTAGGGGAATTATTATTATCAAATACAGAGCATCATTCCTTTGTAGATTTTGTGCATGAATATTTAGGCCCTGGGGCGGCCTTTATTACAGGTTGGACCTATTGGTTTTGTTGGGTTTCCTTAGCGATGGCTGACGTTACTGCGGCCGGTGTGTATAGGCAATATTGGATTCCTAATGTAGAACCGTGGATACCAAGTTTATGTATTTTATTAGTGTTATTTGCCTCAAACTTAATGGCTGTTAAAATATTCGGGGAGTTAGAATTTTGGTTTGCTTTAATTAAAGTTATTGCTATTTTAGGCCTTATTGTAGGTGGGCTATATCTAGTGTTTATTGGCTACCAAACTGATGTAGGGGCTGTAGGTTTTGCGAATTTGTGGTCTCATGGTGGCTGGTTCCCTAATGGCTGGGAAGGATTTGCGTTGTCCTTTCAAATGGTTGTATTCGCCTTTACTGGTATTGAATTGGTTGGTTTAACGGCAGGTGAAACAGAAAATCCTAAAAAGGTTATTCCACAGGCAATTAATAATATTCCTATTCGAATTATTATTTTCTATGTAGGCGCCTTAGCTATTATTATGAGTATTTACCCTTGGACGGCAGTGAATCCAACGGCAAGTCCATTCGTACAAGTTTTTAAAGCAGCTGGAA
The DNA here is from genome assembly GCF_943192895.1 of Veillonella intestinalis. Taxonomy (NCBI): domain Bacteria; kingdom Bacillati; phylum Bacillota; class Negativicutes; order Veillonellales; family Veillonellaceae; genus Veillonella; species Veillonella intestinalis. The sequence continues at coordinate 83,218 of NZ_CALPCB010000010.1, forward strand.
TCGTAGCGGCTGCAGCTATTGTTAATTTTATTGTGTTAACATCGGCGGCCTCTGCTTGTAACAGTGGTCTTTTCAGTACAAGCCGTATGGTGTATACATTGGCTCGTGAAGGAAACGCACCTCGTCGTATGTTCCGTTTGCGTTCTAATCAGGTGCCAGTGAATGCAGTTGTATTTTCTGCGTTAGTTATTTTCATGGCAGTTATTATGCAGTATATTATGCCTGAAAATGTATTTATTATTATTACGAGTGTATCTACTTTCTGCTTTATTTTTATTTGGGCAATTATTTTGGTATGTCATATGAAATACCGTAAATTGCATCCAGCGCAGGCAAAAGCAAACCCATTTAAAATGCCATTGTATCCTGCAATGAATTACATTATTTTAGCATTTTATGCATTTGTATTAGCGTCGTTAGCGTTTAATGATGAAACCTTAATTGCGCTTTTATTTACGCCTGTTTGGTTTGGTATGTTATGGTGTTTTTATAAATTACAAACATTTAAACAGAATTATGGCAACTAATTTATCCTTAAATCACCAAAATCTACAAGAGATTTTGGTGATTTTGCTATATAGATTCTTTTCATTACTGATTTTTTGTATTATAATGAGCGTTTATAGGCTATAAGGCTACAAATGGCTTAATACTGTATTATTTTGCTTTAACGGCAAATATTCGTCAAAAAAATTAACCAAAAATATTAGCAACGTCATTAGCTGCCTTTTGTCTCATCTCGTCTGTATAGTGGATGTAATTTTTAATAACTGTTTGTACCGTATCGCCTAATAAGGCTGCTACAGTTTTTATATCGACTTTATTAGCGATAAGTTTGGTTGCATAGGTGTGCCTTAGGTCATGAAATGACTTGTTTTTTATAAATCGTCGTATTATCCTATTAATTGGCGCTGTATTTGACGATTTTTGCATAAACAGGAGTTGCATATCATTAACAGGGGCTAACGGGGCATACAGGCTCAATATGGCACTTAAAATAGGGGGTATTGGTATAGTGCGTATGCTGTTAGCAGTTTTTGTATCCTGTAATTTATATTTATTTTTGTCGTATTGGGCTAATTGCCGTTTTACAGTTAAGGTATTGCTAGTTAAATCTATATCAGCCCATGATAATCCCAAAACCTCGCCGTAGCGTAATCCAGTATAAGCACCTATAGCGCATTGTACATAGTATCTTAGATACTTTGGTTTTAGGCTACATAGTAAGAGTTCGATTTCTTGGTCTGTATATACTCTTAAATCTTTTTTTGTTCGTTGTTTATTGATTTTAATATCTATTAACGGATTAACAGCGATAATATTATATGGTTTAACAGCATAAGATAAGATTGTTTTTAACATTGATAGATATAATGTTTGGGTAGTGGTAGCTGATTTAGAGGATGTAAATTTTTGAGATATTTGTAATGCCGTTATCTCTTGTAAGGGGGTCTCTGCTATATCGCCTATAAATTTTATCGCGCTATCTACAGCTTGTAGTGAGTTGTAGGTGAGCCTAGATTTATTATCACCCTTGTATATGTCGGTAAATTGTTTTAACGTAATATCTTTGTAGTCCGTGTTAAGTGCTGGCTCGTTTTTTATTTGCGCTATTAGATCGTTACCGTAATTTTTGGCCTCCCACTTTTGACTAAATCCTTGTTTAGATTTTTGTCGCCATTTACCAGTGGAGGTTTTATAGCTAATAATTACTTGCCAACCGTTGTCCTTTTTACGTAAGGTTTTATTATATTTTAGCTGCATAAAAAATCACGCTCCTGTCTAAAAATAGGTATGGTTAATAGACTTAGAGCGTGTTATAATTTAATTATCGAGATTATGGCGCTCTAAGTGCTGTATGATTGTCCCTCATCTGTTGGCGCAGGTGGGGGATTTTTTATTTATTTAAATATTAATTATTCAAGTTTTTTAAGTCTTCTAAATCTTCTAAATCAGCATGATGAGCAATTAAAAAATTGTTTAAATTTAACTCATATCTGTAAGCCCTTTGGTTACGGTGAACGAGTACATAATTAGTTTCTTCTTGCATTCGTTGAAGATTTCTTTGAACTGTGTTTTCATGTTGATCAATAGTTTCTGCAATTTCTTTTACAGTGGCACCTAGATTATCAGAAAATAAAGCTGCTTGTAGTAGTACGTTGTATATTTTCTTGTCTGGTTTTTTCAAATCGCTTGAGAAGAGTATTTTTTGATAAATACTAAAATCATTAGCTTTTTTCTCAAGTATTTCTATAGTTTCTGTTAGTGATTTTTCAAATATCGCCAAAAAGCCCAATATAAAGTAGGTTAATTCACCTCTATTTAATGGTTGGTTGGCATCCTCAAATAATTTATAGTAAAAGCGTTTGGCTCTTTTAATTGTTACAGATAATCTAATTGCCAGAAGTGGATTTTTATTATGGGCTAAATAATAAGAAGTTATAAATCTGGATGTACGACCATTACCATCATAGAATGGGTGTATATAGCCAAAAAGATAATGGAAAATACTTATCCTAGCCAGTAACGGCGTATTAATATCATTTAGTATGTTTAAAGCAATAGTCATGGTAGAAATGATTTTATCTTCTGGAGATAAGCCTGTGTGAATATCTTTAAATCCATCATTTACAGATACACTATCTTTTCGAAAATATTTTCCATCTGGGATATTTTTAGGATCATCATTCACAACTTCATCTAAGGCAAAATCATCGTAGAATATTCTTAAATCTTCACATGTTTTAAAAGAGATGTTTTCATTAGTAATGAGTTTTTGGTATTTATTAACAATTCCCCAGAGGCGTGTATTTTTCTTTTCTTCTGGATGTTGTTGTTGCTCTAATGCATAATCAATCTCTTTTCTTGAACTATGGACACCTTCAATATCGTTTGTTGCTTTAATTTCATCTCTTAGACACGAAGTAAAGAATTGCTTAATTGCTATAGGCGGAATTGGATGTATAATGCGTTCTAATTTTAATATTAAATCATTAATCCGTTGTTCACGGAGCATCATTTCAGGGGTAATACAAGTGAACATTTCATAAGTATTATCACGAGAATCTTTTTTTGTATAAATTCCTAACTTTTGAGTATAAGGAGCATAAAATCTACTTTTGTAAATCTCATCAACTAGGTTTTCATCTATGTGAAAGATTGTTTTTAAAGGTTTGTTTTGCATGAGCACCTCCAACATTTTCGGGGAAATAGGGGAGTTAAAAATTTATCTCCAACATTTTTACAAAAATAGAGGAGTAAAAATTTTATCTCCAACATTTTAGAAAAAATGCTATATATTTCCCTTTGCGCTTCTTTAAGTTTTCAATTATATTGACGACAAAATCAATATAATCTCTAGACATATCTTATTAATATCTCGTTTATACTATAGAAATTAAGTCCCATTCACCCTTAGCTATAATATCTATACCGCAGATTTCACTTATTCGGATAAAATCTTTTAGTAGTTCCTTTTCTTCTTTGTAGTCCATTTTAATTCTTTCTGCATAATTAGCGGTTCTCCTATCCTGTTGGAGCAGGTGAGGGAGTTTTTTATTTTAAATCAGTTGTAGTGATAGGTAATATATTTGATGATTATTGATTATTAATGAATGTTGAATATTGAAGAATTGTAAACTCCGATGGAATAATTTGAATAGGGTATTCTGTTACGTCAATATTTAAAGATTTTGTTAGGTTAATGATAATATCTATTGTTGTTTCAGTATCAAAATATGAAAATGGAAGTTGTTGATATATTTCATCAGCTGTTTGTTTTATTATAGATTTTAGTTCATCTTCTGTAGGTGAAATCTTTTCTAGGATATTATTTAACTCTGAACGCATATACGGATAAAATATAATTTCATTTACTGGAGTAAGATAATTATCATATCTTAACCCTGATAAGATACAGCATTGATATTTTATCCAACTTATTAGTGCATTATTATAATCTTTTAAGTCTTTTTGCAATGAATATAGAATAGAATAAGTGCCACCAAAGTTGCTCCAATTTTTTTCCTTATAATGTATAGCTAAATGCAAAGTTATAGCTTTTATCAGTGTGTCGTAAGGGGAAATATATTCATTTTTCTCTTTTAATGATTGTTCTAGAAAATATAATTCTTCATCGGTGTAGTCATACAAATAATTTTTTTCATTGTATATAAATAAATTATATTTATTTATATACTCTTTGCCTTTTGAAGTTAAGGCATAAGTTTTTTTGAAATCCGTATTTAATTGAACGTCTGCAACTCTTTGCACCAATTCAGATTTATTTCCTGAAATTTTTAAGTTATTCTCTCGTAGTAGTTCTTTTAGTTCGGCTACTTTAAGAGAATTATAATCTGTAGATAAAACCGCTAGATTGTTTTCTAAAAGTATATTAATTGTTTTTTTCCAATTATATCCATATCTTTCTGTATATTGTTTAGGGAATGGAATATCAAGTCTTCTTTTGTTTATAGCATTTAAAATTCGTGCTTTATATATTTCCTCTTTTATATTTTCTGGAATAGGCGGATATGATAGGGTGATATTACGATCTTCTTCTGATGTTTTATTATTAGGGATAGAAATATATAAATTGTCAAATGAGCTGGATTTCTTTTTATTATTCCTAATATACCATATTGTTACAGCAATGATTAAAACCAAAAATAAAAACTCCATAATTTATAACTCTCCTTCGGTTATTTGTGAATTATAAGTCAAATAATCTATATTTCATGGAAATAGAAGTTTATTCCTTCTAACTCATCATCTGAAACAATAGAGGTTCTTACCATTTTTTCAATTAAATTAACATGGAGGTCAGAATAAAAATCATCATGAATAATATGAGAAAGTTTGTGTTTTAATTCTTCTTTTGCTTTTATTGAAGAGAGGTTCTTTTTTATATAGACGTTATAGTGGAATGGGTCTTCCGTAGTTTCTGAATATGCATTCATATGAGGTAAATCACAGGAAATTACATTAATGGTCAATTGATATCATCCTTTATTTCTTGATTTTAAAAATTCAATATAATTTACAGCATCTTCCATTTGTTCTTTTGTTAAATCTTTGCTGGCGCTAAAAAGAGCTCTAGCTCCAGGCTTATTTCGTATCATTTCAGCGTATTGAGAAGCTTCAGCATCTTCATAATAGCCTGATTGTTTTTTATATTTATTTTCTATTAAATCTGCTTTTGAGACTTTAAAATAATTTGCTAGCATCTCTATTTTATCTATACGTGGATAATTGGTTCCATTTTCCCAACTTGCAAATGTAGTATAGGAAACACCTAATGCTTTAGAAATTTCATTGCGTGTTTTATTATAAAGATTCATATAAAATTTTAGATTTTTTGAAAATATTTCTTTATTTCCTAAGTCACTCATAATTTAACCTCCTTTATATTTATGATATTACAGTATAATTGTAAAAAAATCAATATTGAATTATAAAATTTACAGTTAAACTATTGACATTATATTTAAACTGTAATAATATATTGGTGTAGCAGATAGGAGGTGAATTCTGTGGAAACTGTTGACAATTCAAAAATAACATTAAAAGCAGCACGAGTTAATAAAAACTTAACTCAAGAGCAAGCGGCTAAATTGATAGGTATTAGTGTATTTACACTAATAAATTACGAATCAGGAAAAAGTTTTCCTGATGTACCTATTATTGAACGTATTGAAAAAGTTTATGATATTCCATATCATAGACTAAATTTTTTAGTCTAAAATTACAGTTTAAATGTAAAATTGTATTTCGATAAATTAGAGGTGAAACTTATGCCACCAAATAAAAAAGGAGGTGATGGGATGACAAATGAAGAAAAATCAAAAAAATTGTATGAAGCAAGTAAACCATTAGTTGAATATTTAAGAAAGAATGAAACGCCTATGACTACGGCAATAGTCACAGGCGTTGGAGTGGAACTTGTTAGTACAGATATACATATTCCTTTTACTAAATTGGATTAACGAATTTTAATTTCTCCGGTCCCTTTGAAGATTGTACTGAAATCAAGTTCATAGTAGTCACCTTTTTTCTAAGGTGATTATAACATAAAGTGAGGTGAGACTTATGGAATGTAGAACTTACGGTGTACCAGAAGTAGCTCAAATTTTAGGTATATCAGAAAAATCAGTTTACAAAATGGCTGATGAACGTGTAATTCATCGATTACCGCATGTACCTAAGATTAAATTTAGTCAAAAGGAAATTGACGCTCTATGCGGGATTAAAGATGAGTTTAATGTTTGGAATTATCGAGCAATCAAAGCCGATAACGAAAAGTTAAAAGCTGAAAATCAAAAATTAAAAGAACTCATCAAAAAAGCAACCGCAGAGTTACTTTTGATGAGTAGTGGGTTAGTGGAGGAGTGATGATATGCGAGTAATTGATGATTTGATTAGACCTATTTTGTATAGTGTAACTGGCTTTGGCGTTGTTGCCACAGTCGGCACTGTGGATGTCGGCCAAGCTGACGGTGTGACAATTTGGGCGGTGGTGGCAACATCTGCTGCGTGTTTTTTTGCAGCGGAGCTACTAGGTAAACGTCATGTATAAAATTAAAAGCCCCTCAATCGCTGGCACGATTAAAGGGGCACAGTAAAATTACCTATTTTTAGTATAACACAGGAGTAGTGAAAATGATATATAAAAAAGTGTTTGATGCTAAGATAGCAACCCACGAAGAGTGGTTAGCTTTTAGAAAGACTGGTATTGGTGGTAGTGACATGGCAGCCATTATGGGTCTTAGCAAATGGAAGTCACCATTGGATGTATGGCTAGAAAAAACTAGTAATGAGGTTAATGTGGAAGAAACTCGTTTTACATATTGGGGCACAAAGTTGGAAGCGTTAGTAGCTGAAGAATTTACTATTCAGACTGGATATAGTGTACGGAATAATAATTATACCTTACAGTCTATTGAATATCCGTTTCTTTTAGCTAATATTGACCGAGATATTGTTGGGCTTGATGCAGGCCTTGAATGTAAAACGGCTAATGCATTTAAACGGGATGAGTGGGAAGGTGATCAAGTACCTGATGCTTATTATATTCAGTGTCAACATTATATGGCGGTAACGGGTTATTCATCTTGGTGGATTGCTTGTCTATGTGGTGGCAATGAGTTCTTTTATAAAGAAATACCTCGTAACGAAGAAGTGATTACGGCAATTATCGAGGCTGGTCGGGAGTTTTGGAATATGGTAGAGCAAAATATTATGCCAGCTGTTGATGATTCTGAGCGATGCAATAAACTGCTTAAAGAATTACATAGTAAAAGTAATGGCAAATCTATCGAGTTACCAGACACGGCTAAAATTTACATTGAACAATATAACAAGGCTAAAGCTGATGAAACAGCAGCAAAAGCACGTAAGACAGAAGCACAAAGTCATTTATTTGATTTATTAGGTGATAATGAGAAAGGTATTCTTGATCAATATACCGTTGTATGGTCACCAGTAGCAGGACGTAAAAAGTTTGATACAAAGCGATTTGAAAATGACCATCCACAGCTAGCTGCTGCATATACAGTGCAAGGACAACCAAGTCGTCGATTTGATATTAAAGGAGCGAAATAACTTATGGCAACAACAAATGGCATTACATTAAAAAATAATCATCTTAAACCAGCTACTAAAGCCCCAACTACATTAAGCGGGATGTTAGCTTCGGATGATGTAAAAAAGCGTTTTAATGAGTTATTGGGTAATAAAGCCCCAGGCTTTATTAGTAGCTTATTGTCGGTTGCTAATAACAATAAATTACTTGCTAAAGCAGACCCTAAAACTGTAATTGCAGCAGGAGCTATGGCAGCTGCCTTAGATTTACCAGTTAATCAAAATTTAGGGTATGCCTATATTGTCCCCTATGGTAATGAAGCGCAGTTTCAGATGGGATATAAGGGATATATTCAGCTTGCTATGAGAACGGGGCAATACAAGACCATTAATGCTTGTGAAGTCTATGAGGGCGAAATTCGGGATACGAATCGATTTACTGGTGAGTTTGAATTTGGAGAACGAACTGGTGATGAAATTGTAGGGTATATGGCGTACTTTAAGCTTGTTAATGGGTTTGAGAAGTATATTTATATGAGTATGTCCGAAATGCAAGCACATGCTCGTAAGTATAGTAAAACTTATAAAGGCGGTACTGATAAATGGGGAATTGCAGATTTTCATAGTATGGCCATTAAAACAGTACTTAAACGTTTAATTAGTAAATATGGGATTCTATCTATTGAAATGCAAGCAGGTCTCGAAACGGATGGTGGCATTATTAAAGATCATGACGGCACACTGAAAGCTGATTTTGAAACAATTGAAGTAGATGGCACATATATTAATGCAGAAACGGGGGAAGTTATTGATGAAGCAGTTAATGATAATGAATTAACTGAAGAGGAGAAGGCCGCCATTTTAGCAGCTGAGCAACTCGAACAGTAAGGTAATTGGTAAATTAAATTAGCCAGCAAGTTACTAGTAGGTGGCTTGCTGGCATCCATAAGGAGTATCTATGAGTAGGCCAAGAAAGGCAGGGATTAGTTATTTTCCTTTGGATACGGATTTCTTTGAAAATAAAAAAGTAAGGCGACTTACTAGAGCATTTGGAGCAACAGCTGCCTCCGTACTAGTCAACCTGCTATGTACTATCTACAAAGATAAAGGGTATTACATGCGGTGGGATGATGATACGCTGGCTTTCGTGGCGGACGAACTCTGTCTAAAAGTTGGCACTGTGCGAGAGATTGTCGTAAAGGCGATTCAAGTGGGGTTCTTCAATGCGAATATGGCGAATCTATTTGGTACTGATGAAGGTCAGGCTAAAGGAGATTACAACGGCATACTTACTTCAGTAGCCATTCAAGAACAGTACTTTGATACTTGTAAACGGTCAAAAAGAAGTGAGGTATGTTATGACGCAAGATTTCTGCTCATTTCTATGAAACCGTATGAAAAAATAGTTAACTCTGGAGAAAACTTAGTTAACTCTGGAGAAAACCTAATAAACTCCGGAGAAAGTACACAAAGGAAAGTAAAGGAAAGTAAAGTATATACTACTACATCTACAGATGGACTGAATGATTTATTTAATGCATATGTTGAAAATGGATTTGGTACAGTATCAGGTCTTTCTAAAGATATGATACTTGATGATGTAGATACATATTGTAGTGAATGGTGTAAAGCGGCTATGGAAGTAGCGGTAACTCGGAATAAGCGGTCATGGTCATATGTAAGAGGTATTTTAAGGCGATGGCAAAGTGAGTATAGTCTAACAGATAAACCGTGGGAGGTTGAAGCAGTTGGAACACATAGGCAAAGCAATGAGCAATTTAAAACAGCGAATCGAGCAGTATCGACAAACAGCAATGGAGCGGGAGAGGTTGATTGGGCCAATGACCCCGACCATTTTTAAACCTATTAATTGGGAGTATTACGGCATCTATAAGCGTTATCAAAAAGTTACTTTAGAAGATATGACAGTATTAAATGATGAAAATAAAGAAGCTTTTGATGTTATTAAGGAGTACGCAGAACATGTAGTACATAAACTAGATGCAGGTTTAGGCTTGATTATTAAAGGACCTGTAGGAACAGGTAAAACGACAGCTGCAGTAGCGATTATGAAGGAGGCAATTCAGAATAAGCAAAGTCCGTATTTTATTTCTATGATTTCGCTGCTGGATAAACTTATGAGTTTTCGCGATCAAGAAGAGCGATATGAGTTTGAACAACGAATTAAAAATTGTGCTTTATTGGTTTTAGATGATTTAGGTGGCGAATATATTGGCAAAGATAAGGAAGAGAGTTTTATGCTAAAACGAATCATGTCAATTATTGCTGAACGTAATCAACGTTCTAAATCGACTATTATAACAACTAACTTGAAAATTAAAGAATTGAAGGAACGTTATAATGAGCGCGTTATCGATAGACTAGGTAGCACAAATCAGATTATTACACTATCAGGACCTAGTTTGCGTAAAGAGGAATGGAGGGAATTATGAATTCAGTACATATATTAGGCAATTTAGCTCGTGACCCTGAAGTACGCTTTACTAAAACAGGTAAAGCTGTAGCAACATTTACAGTGGCTGCGACAAACACATATTTTGATTCCACAACCAATGAACAGAAGGAACAGACCTCGTTCATTAATTGTGTTGTATGGGGCAAATTAGGGGAAGCAGTTGGCAACCTTCGCAAAGGGAACCGTTGTTTCGTTGAAGGTCGTTTAAATACCCGTTCTTATGAAACACAGGACGGGCAAAAACGCTATGTTACTGAAGTAGTGGCTAACTTTGTTGGTCAGTCTTTAGATACACAGTCAAATGAGCCATCTAATTTTGATAGCTTTGGTGGCGGTAATGAAGAGAATATCCCGTTTTAAGAGGTGACTAATTTACAAATGCTATCAGACAAAAAATGGTAAGCGTAAATAGAGCGGTGTGAGGATTTTAAGCATGATTAAGATTAGGCTTGATTTGGAGTACCCAAGTCTCAACGAATACATTCAAGCAGAGCGGAGGAATCGCTTCAAAGGAGCTAAATTAAAAAAGGACTATACCGAGGCAACACAGATGATGGTTGCACGGTATAGGGGCATGGTAACAGGCAAAGCTGATATCCACTTTGA
>NZ_CALPCB010000011.1:0-81164 GCF_943192895.1 Veillonella intestinalis
AAGATATCTTGGAGCTATTTGCTAGCTCGTTTTCGTTGTTGTTAGCTTAACCGAAGTTATCTAACTTAGAATTTTTTGGTTGGTTTCAACATTGTTGAAACCCGCACTCTGGCTATGTTCATTTCGTTAGAAATGATTACCTTACATTGTTCAGTTTTCAAAGATCTGCTATCAAACAAAACTTGCAATCTCTGCATATTTTGTTTGCATTTTCTTCGCCATCATCGCTGACGGTTTTTACATTGTAACATCATCACTACATTCTGTCAACAACTTTTTACAAGTTTTTGACGAATTTGAAATAAATCAGTTACAACTGACAACACATTTCAATACCTCAGAATTTAATTGCATCCTATTGCAGTGAAAGTGTCTTTGCCTTCACCCTCTGGCTACCTCATAATTAGTACCCTCAAGTGACGACTTGACTATCTTACCAAAGTAGTCCATAAACGTCAAGCCCTTTTTTCAATTTTTCACAAAAAAGATGTGATGTTATTAATAACATCACATCTATACTAAATTATTACTTAAAATCTAAACTTTAAAAGTGATTTTGATTTAATTTTTGAGATAATTATTAAAACCCTAATAAAACCAATAGAATTCTAAGATAATTGCCAAAATAGAATTCTAAAAAAATTACCAAATTTCAAAAAGAATTACTAGCTATTCTAATTAGCTTTTTCATATACTAATTGAATTAAGGTCAATGTCATTTCATAGGACTTATAAAATGACTCCACTGGCAAAAACTCATATTTAGAATGGAAATTATGAGCACCTGTAAAATAATTTGGTGTTAAGATGCCTTTTGTTGAAATAAAAGATCCATCTGTGCCACCACGCATAGCAATTGTTTTCGATGTAATTCCTAGCCGTTCCATAGCCTCATAGACATAATCAATCGCTTTTTTATTATCGTCTGTTATAGCATCAGCAATATTACCATAGGTATCACTTAATTCACACGTAACCATGGCTCTCGGATATTGCGCTTGAAGTTTCGCTACATTTTCTTTAATCAATTCTTTCTTTGCTTCATATTTCACTTTGTCATGATCTCTAATATTCAGTGAAACTATCGCCGTTGACTGATTAGATTGCACCCCTTGGCACCAAATATACCCTTCTTTACCTTCTGTGCATTCTGGAGTTTCTTCGCGATTAAACATATTAATAAAGTCTACCGCCACTAATGTAGGATTCACCAATACCCCTTTAGCACTCATAGGATGTGCACTAACCCCTTGAATCGTTACCGTACCACTGCCAGCATTGAACGTTTCATAAACTACTTCACCTAGTTCACAAGAGTCAATCGTATATGCAAAATCTACAGGGAATTTTGTATAATCCATATTTTTTGAGCCAAATAAGCCTACTTCTTCATCTGGCACAAAGGCTACATAAATGTCACCATGATAACGTGATGTATCATCTACCAAGGTATGTAAAGCTGTCATAATATTAGCAATTGCCGATTTATTATCAGCGCCTAACACACTTGTTCCATCTGAAACGATAATATCCTGTCCCTCATAAGCTGCTAATTCTGGATGTTCAGCTCGTTTCATCGTAATAGAAGCTAACTCATTTAGTATAATGTCGCCCCCATCATAATTGTGAACAATATGTGGATGTACTTCTGGTGATAAACTCACATCTACAGTGTCTACATGAGCACAAAAACCAACAGCTGGCACAGTGCCAGTAAAGTTATCCGGCAAATGAGCTGGTAAACGCCCCGTTAAAACAGCTTTATCACTGATATGTAAATCAACTAAACCAAGGGCATCACATTCTTCACGCAAAAGATGAATCATATCCCATTGACTGTCTGTACTTGGTACCTGTACACCTCCATTTGATTTACTCTGTGAAGGCACCTGCACATATTTCAAAAAACGTTCTACTAATTCCTCTCGTTTCACCAACATTAGGAAACCTCCTTAAAACATTTGACGTGGATATACATAATCAGCTTGGAAACCAAGTGGAATGTTTAACCACCAGAAAATATATAATACTATTGTTAGAGCAATTAATAAGGCAATCGTATGTGGCAACATCAAACTACTTAATGTGCCTACACCGGTTTTTTTGTAATATTTTTGACAATAAATAATGATTAACGGATAGAATGCAAACATAGGTGTGCATACGTTAACTGCAGAGTCACTAATTCTAAATGCAGCTTGCGTTAATTCAGGCGCAATACCAACTGACATAAGCATAGGCACAAAAATCGGTGCCAAAATAGACCATTTAGCAGAAGCTGAAGTAATTAATAAATTGAGCAAACCTACAAACACGATAATGCCAAAAACCGTCACTTGTGGTGGTAATGCCAATGATTTTAGGAATTCAGCCCCAGCAATCGCAATTAAAGCACCCAAATTGGAAGCGCCAAACGCATACATAAATTGAGCCGCAAAGAAGTAGAATACAATTAATTGTACTAAAGTATGAGTTATTTCTTCCATAGATTTAGTAAAGTCTTTGGAACTCTTGAAATTACCACTAATAATCCCATACACAATGCCTGGAATGGCACTTAAAAGAAAAATAACTGCTACAATCGATTGCATAATAGGCGCTTTAAAACTTGCAATATTGCCATCTGGATCACGAAGCAAAGAATCAGCTGGCATTAAGGCTAACACTAAGCCAACTAGCATTAATAAGAGGACAACTGATGCAATATAAAATGCTCTATTTTCTTTGGCTGTTATTGGTTTCATTGCATCTTCGGATACATCTAAATCAGCATCCAAAGGACAAGCTTTGCGACACCATGGCTCTGTAATTTTCTCTGTAACCCACCAACAAACAAAAATAACCGGTACTGTAGCAACTACAGAAAAGAAGTAGTTACAAAGTACATTCACTTCATAAGACGGGTCTATTAATTGCGCTGCCATTTGTGTGAAACCTTGAATAACTGGATCAATTGCAGATGGTGTATAGTTAGCTGCAAAGGCACCTGCAATCCCTGCAAATGAAGCCGCTACCCCTGCTAACGGATGCTTCCCTGATGCATAAAATAAATAAGCGGCAATAGGAATAATAATCATATAACCACTATCTGGAGCCAAATGACTAAGCATACCAACAATAATAACTATTGGCGTTAATAAAAATTTAGGCGTAATTACCAAAATCTTCTTTAAACCAGTATTAATATAACCAGATCCTTGAGCAATCCCAATCCCTAAAGTAGCTACAATAACCATACTCAATGGTGGGAACCCTGCAAAATTACCAACCATTTTTGTCATCAATGTTACCAACGACTCTGCGGATAACATATTAGTGACCATAATTTCTTTTCCAGTAGTTGGATGAATATAGCCAAAGTGCATAGTTGAGAAAAACGCTGATGTTACACAAGTAATAACAAAAGCGCCAATAAATAGCATTGTAATATCGGGAATTTTATTCCCCATCCGTTCTAGCCATCCTAAAAATCCACCAACCGGTTGTACATCATTTATATTCGGTTGATTTGATTGCTGATTAGCCATACAAGCACCCCTTTCTTACCCATATATGAATGCCATTAGCGTTGAATTCTATTAGCATTGCTACTATTTGTAATAACTACTAGATTATCCACACAAACTAGAGCCACCTCCCTTTTAGGATTTAACCTATCTATTAGTATTACTACCATACTATCAATCCGTCTATATTATGTCAATTGACAGTATACATTTGTTTTTAATATATACTGTATACAAAAAAACACGCCAAGAATTTTATCTTAGCGTGTTAACTTATAAGCCTTTACATATCTTGTTTATAAAAACGTTTCACATAAAAGTGATAAATAAAGAGTCCTGCAATAGCGATACAGGCATTAATTTGGTACATCATGGCAAAACCAACCCAACCAATGACCAAACTTAAAATAGCAGATCCCAAACCTACACCAATATCAAGAGATAAGAAATACGTTGCATTAGCGGCCCCTGCCCGTTCAGAAGCTGCCGCTTGCACTCCTAGTGTTTGAAATGCAGGACTAATTGCACCATAGCCTAAACCAATAATAGGTGCCGAAGCAATAATCCACCAAGGAGACGTTGCCAAACTTAATATAATAATCCCAATAAAATATAGGATAAATCCAGGATAAATAAGCTTATTCGCTCCTAATTGGTCAAAAGCTCTGCCTACCCAAGGGCGCGTAACAACAATAGTAACAGCAAATAGCACAAAGAATATACTAGCCATTGTGCCTTGTCCCATTTCAGTCATCATAATAGGTACAAATACTAAAACACCAGAGTAACTAAAGCTAATAAATACACCAATGATAGCCCAAGGCAAAGTATTTCTTTCAAAGAAACGATCAAAATTCCACGGTCTTTTTTTAGCTAGCCGTGGTAAAGCTAACTCTTCATTCAACCGCTTACGATTAGCTGCATAAAAGCCTAAAAAAGCAGATATGCTCAAAAATATAAAAAATGCATCCGTTCCCCATAAGTCTAATATAGTTAAACCTAAGAAAGGACCAATAACCATGGCTACATTGACAAAGACGGAAAAATAGCCAATCCCTTCTCCCTTGCGATGTTTAGGTAAGACTAATACAGCAACCGCAGCTACCGCCGTCGTACCTATGGCAAAAATCATACCGTGTAACAAACGCAATAGAAAAATTAAATCCATAGAAGTAGTAAAATTAAAAGCAATCATAATAAGCAAAAATATGCCTGTTGTTAAAAACAATACCTTTCGCTTATCAAAGCCATCTATAATTTCACCGGCAAATGGTCTACACAAAATAGTACCAATTTGAAAATATGTCATAGCTAAGCCCGCTTGAAACGCAGTTCCCCCATAAACTGCTGTAATAATTAATGGCAAGCCTGCAATTAGTACATACTGACTCATATAAAATAAACAGCTACTAAGTCCACAGCCCAAAAACTCAGCGCTCCAAATTTTATTCGCTTTTTCAGAGTGAGCCAATGCCATATTCTGTTCTTCCATATCTCTCTCCTTTCTGAAAACGTAAAACACAGTAGCCAAAAGGCCACTGTGTTTTCAAATGTCAAAACTCAATTTAGTCTATTAACAACAGACTTGCGTAATAAAGAATTAACTAACGATACTAAGCTTTAACTGCATTACGAATATCTTTTTTATTACGACTTTTCCAAATAGCCCAAATCGAAGTAGCTACACAAATAGAAGAATAAGCACCGCTAACGAAACCTACAATCATACAAAGGGCAAAGTTCTTCGTTGTATCGCCACCGAAGAAGTACAAGGAGCAACATGCAAATAATACAGTTGATAAAGTGTAACAACTACGATGAATACTTTGAGCAATACTTGCATTTGCTAAGTCAGCAAAAGTATCAGACCGTTTGTGAGTATGCGTGTTTTCACGAATACGGTCAAAAATAACAACAGATTCATTCATAGAATAACCGATTACAGTAAGTATCGCAGCCAAGAATGAGGCGTCAATTTCTAACTGGAAGAAGGAAAATACACCTAATACCATAATCAAATCATGAAAGATAGCTGCCAACGAAGAAAAGGCTATACGATATTCAAAACGATAAGAAATATAAGCCGCTAATACCAAGAACGAAATGGCCAAGTTAATCAACGCATGTTCAGTAACTTCAGAGCCAATAACAGCCCCTACCGATTCCACACGTTTAACTTCATTAGGACCTACATTTTTATTTAAGCTATTAACAATAGCCGCACTTTCATTAGCATCAAGGTTACGTGTACGAATGATAACATCATCCCCTTCAGTGGCAGAGCTTTCTCCAGACAACTGAATAATGGCATTTTCTAAACCGAATTGTTTCAAATCTTCACGCACTTGAGACACTTGTACTGGTTGTTCAAACCGAACTTCTACAATCGTACCACCAGTATAATCAATGCCCCAGTTAAAACCTTTTACAAAGATAGATGCTAAACTAGCAATCACTAAGATTGAAGACAAAATAAACCACCAACGGTGATGTTTAATAACATCAAAACGCATTATTTTTTGCCTCCTTTCTTATATAATTCCATAGTAGCTGTAGGCGATACATTGGCACCATACCAGAATGGATGGTTCGTTAAATTACATTCAATGAGCATCCGTAATAAGTATCGGCTTACAAAAACAGCGGTAATCATACTAATTAATACACCTAGGCCCAAAGTAACCGCGAAGCCACGCACAGAACCAGATCCAAGCACAAATAGGATGGCTGCCGTAATCATAACGGATACGTTAGCATCTACGATAGTTGCAAAGGCGCGGCGGAAACCAGATTCCATAGACATACGCAAGGTTTTCCCCACTTGTACCTCTTCTTTAAAACGTTCAAAGATAAGGATATTCGCATCTACCGCAACCCCCATAGAAAGAATAATACCGGCAATACCTGGCAATGTTAAAGTAGCCTCTAAGAAATGCAACACTGCAAGTAACGCTAATACATAGATTAACAGTGCCATCGTCGCCACAAAACCAGACACACGATATAGTACAAGCATAAAAGCTACAATTAAGCCAATCCCTACAGCAAAGGCTGTAACCGATTTATCTTTAGAGTCCTGACCTAATGTTGGACCCACAGTACGAACTTCCAATACATTTACTTTCACTGGCAATGCCCCTGAACGAAGCAAAATAGCTAAGTTCTTAGCATCATCTAAAGTCTGACTACCAGTAATAACTGCTTTACCTCCCGTAATTGGTTCATTAACTACAGGATTAGTCAACTGTTCGCCATCTAAATAAATACCAATATGACGGCCTACATTAGCAGTTGTCAAATCACCAAACTTCTTGGCCCCTTCGTCAGTAAATTCAATACCAACCATAAACTGTTTATTCTGGCCAATTTGTTCTTTAGCATCTTTTAAATCATTACCAGTTAGATGAACAACACCATTTTCATCTTTAAATTCCATAACCGCTGTTTTACCAATAGTTTTAATCGCTTGGTCAGGATCTTTAACCCCTGGTAATTCAATAATAATACGTTTTTTACCTTCACGCTGAATTAAAGGTTCAGCTAAGCCCATTTCATTAATACGGCGTTCGAGAATCTGACGAGCTCTATCTACCGCATCATCTGTTACTTTGTTCTCCCCTGCATCTTCTGCTTCAAGAACAATATGCGTACCACCTTGTAAATCAAGACCTTGTTTAATTGATTGAGCTAATGGCCCAATGAAATAAATAAACGCAGCCACAATAATGGCAATGGCCGCAAGAAATTTTGCCAGCGCCTTACCGTTCAAAATATGCCCCCTCCTTAATTTTACACATCTAAAAGATTGTTAATTTAAGTAACCCTTTTACAATATAAATTACTTAAATTGTAAACTCTGTTTGTCTGTAATCAACGCACCTAACCGTTTGTCATGAACATCCATGGGAATTGATTCCGACACAACTTGTGTGTCCCAAGCAACACCCACACAACGTTCAGCCGATACATCAGCTAAAAAGCGATCATAATAACCAGCTCCCATGCCCATGCGGCCACCAGCTACATCAAAAGCTACGCCAGGTACTAAAATCAAGTCTAAGTCTGTAGGTGCTATACATTCATATGGTTCTGCTGGAATCCGAATTCGTAAAACACCTAGTGTAATAGCCTCTAAACTTTTTAGTTCTGCTGCTATCATCTCTGTTTTACTAACACAAACAGGTACATATACTTTCTTACCTGCTGCTAAGGCCTTTTCAATTAACCTATCTAAATTAGCTTCTTTGGGCATCGCTAAATACGCCATGATTGTATGAGCCTTTTTATAGGCCTCACTGGCCATAATACGTTCGCAAAGGGCTTGGCCTCGCTCGTTGCATTCACCCTCAGACATGGCTTGGCGCCTTGCTTTAAAAGCAAGGCGCATCGTTTGCTTATCCATATTATTTGTCATCTTTGCCTAGCACATGTGCTACGCTAGAACGAGCCACTTTAATTTCAACTTTTTCAGCAATTTGAAGCATAATTACTTCATCAGACAAAGAATTGATAGTGCCATAAATGCCACCAATCGTTACGATTTTTTGACCTTTTTTCAAGCTATTTAAAAGTTCATTACGAGCTTTTTGCTGTTTTTTCTGTGGACGATACAAAAGGAAATAAAAAATTACCACCATTAACAAAATCGGCCAGCCAGCTTGAAACAATTGTTCTAAATCTGCCACTTTGAGTCACCTCCAAAACACATCTATCTATATCTTTCAACGTCGTAAGCTCTTACTTTTTATAACCAGCCCAGAATTCATCTCTAAATGCTGGGAAGCGATCTTCTAAAATAGCAGCACGCATTTGACGCATGAAATTCAACAAGAAATATAAATTATGATACGAAACTAAACGGAATGCTAAAATTTCTTCCGCCTTATATAAATGACGAATATACGCTCTTGAGTAATTGCGACAAGCATAACACTGACAACCTTCTTCGATAGGCCCCCAGTCATGGGCATATGTAGCATTTTTAATAGTTACACGACCATTATGTGTCATGGCCATACCATTACGTGCCACACGCGTAGGAAATACGCAATCAAACATATCCACGCCACGAGCCACGCCTTCGACTAAACAGTCAGCAGTACCTACCCCCATTAAATAACGGGCCTTATTAGTAGGTAATAACGGTGTAGTATGCTCTAAAATATCATACATTATATCATGAGGTTCACCAACAGATAAACCACCAATACTATAACCATCAAAGTCCATTGCTACTAATTCTTTAGCACTACGAGTACGTAAATCTTTATACATACCACCTTGGACAATGCCAAACATACCTTGAGTCGCTGATGTATGAGCTTCACGACAACGCTCAGCCCAACGAGTCGTCCGTGCAGTTGATCGGTCAGCATAAGCATAATCAGCAGGATACGGAATGCATTCATCAAAAGCCATGGCAATGTCAGCACCTAATTGCTCTTGTACTTTCGTGGCGATTTCAGGAGAAAGAAACTTCTTCGAGCCATCAATATGAGAGCGAAAAGCCACACCCTCTTCTGTAATTTTACGCAAATCACCTAAACTAAATACTTGAAAGCCACCACTATCGGTTAAGATACCACCATCCCAATTCATGAAACGATGTAACCCGCCAGCTTCTTCAACTAGTTCTGGGCCAGGACGTAAAAACAAATGATACGTATTACTCAAAATAATTTGAGCACCCATCTCTTTTAATTCCTCAGGTGACATTGTTTTCACCGTAGCCTGTGTTCCTACGGGCATAAACATAGGAGTCTTAAATGTACCATGAGGTGTATGTAGAAGTCCCGCTCGTGCACCTGTATGGGGACATTCTTTTTGCAATTCATAGGTAATAACCAAGCGTATCCTCCTATCTAATTATAGCTAACTGTAACCTATCAAGTAACTATTATAACACAATTTATTACTCATACCTAGATTTTTTCACAATCACAGTCCCTTAAATACCTAGCTAAATGTATTGTAAAATCTGGATACTAACAACTTAAAGTGTCAAGGCCTATAAAGGTATCTCCGAAGTTAAAGTAACACTTCGATTAGCGTATAAACATAGCATCGCCAAAGCTAAAGAAGCGATATCGTTCCTTAACAGCTTCTTCATAGGCCACTAAACAATGTTCTCGGCCAGCTAACGCACTAATAAGCATCAACAAGGTAGACTGTGGTAAATGGAAGTTCGTTATAAGCGCATCTACCATCTTATATTCGTATCCAGGATAAATAAAGATTTGTGTCCAATCATGACCCGCTTGTAAAACCCCATCTTTCGTAGCAGACTCTAATGTTCGCACAGATGTAGTTCCAACAGCAATAATTCGCTTACCCGCTTGACGCGCTTCATTAATAAGTTGAGCCGTTTCAGCAGTGACTACATAATATTCACTATGCATTTCATGATTTTCAATCGTTTCGACTGATACAGGACGGAATGTACCTAAGCCAACATGCAGGGTTACAAAAGCCAAGGTCACTCCTTTAGCTTTAATTCGTTCTAATAATTCAGGCGTAAAATGTAAACCCGCTGTAGGGGCTGCGGCTGATCCTTTTTCTCGAGCATACACCGTCTGGTAACGGTCTTTATCCTCTAACTTTTCATGAATATATGGTGGCAATGGCATTTCACCAATATCTTGAATAATGTCGTCGAATACACCTTGTGTTTCAAATTGAATAATTCGGCCACCAAAACTTGTTTTGTCCACTACAGTCCCTGTTAATCGGTCATCAAAAACCAACTCTTGGCCAATAGGACATTTCTTACCTGGTTTTACCAAACACTCCCATTTATTGTCACCACAAGGAGTCAATAAGAGCACTTCTACTTTGCCGCCACTCCCTTTGCGATGCCCATACAAACGAGCTGGAATTACCTTAGTATCATTAAACACCAATACATCATTATCAGATAATTCGTCAACAATATCATAAAAATGTGGTGTATGCCCAATTTCCCCAGTCACTTTATTCAACGTCATAAGTCGAGACGTATCACGTGGCTCTACAGGATGTTGAGCAATTAGCTCTTCTGGTAATTCATAATCAAAATCTGTTACCTTCATGGTAAACGTTCCTTCTTTCTAATCCTTTAATATTTTATTCTAATATTCTTTTTCAACAGACACACCTGTATAATAATGTGTCAATATCTGCTTATAGTAATCCTTTCCTTTGCCGCCATCTTTAGCAGCCATAGCCGCAGCTCCCCATTGTGACATGCCTAACCCATGTCCCCAGCCGTAGCCACGAATTGATACCGTATCAGTTGCTTTTTTAAATGTATGATATGCTTTTGGATTTTTAAAACTATCCGCTGAGGTAGGCGTTTTAACATTTACATAAAAATCAAACAAAGTGGATTTAAGACCAAATATTTTCATAATGGTATCGCCACTCAAAGTAAGAGATTTTTTAGAGCCTACAAAAGTAGCTGTCAGTACTCGTCCCGATACGCCCCGATCAGCCTGTTTAATCGGGCGCTTACGCAAAGTGCTAAGCTTAATTTCTTTTAACGTCCCTACATCTTTGCCCGCCGCTTTTAATTTAGCTTCCATAGCAGACCGAGTGAGTTTAACTGTCCACGCCGAGCTATCACCATTTTGTGCATAATCTTTAACGCCCCGTAAGTAAGGAACTACACTGCCCCATACATTTTCACTATTTTCTGTATAACCGCCACCATCGGCATGGAACAAGGCTTCAATAAGCTGTCCCTTATATTTCATAACCATGCCTTTCGTGTCATCTACGGCTTTAGTCGTGCTGGCAAACTCAGCTGCTTGCCCATTATATACTTGATGATTTGTATTAGGCTGCACATCATAGGCTTTATTAACACTTTGCTTCATATTATATAACGCATAGGTCCGCGCTGCTACAGCTTGTGCTTTCAGTGCCTCTTGCGGCCAGCTTGGCACTACTTCAGCAGGAACAACACCATATAGATAATCCTCTAAGCCTACTTCATTAATGAGCATCATAGCCCCCGAAGAAGTTGGCACTACCTTAATAGCCCCTCGATACGGCTTACTATCGACTAACATAGTGCCTGGCGTATTTCCCTGCCAGGATTTAATATATATGCCACCCTCTACAGCTTTACCATTTACAGTAATCTTATTGTTTTTTACAGCCACCACAACAGCATCACCAGTCGTGGCTTTTGGCAAAGCTGTTTTATTTAAAGTATATACAGCCATTTTACCACTGCCTGCCGCAACCCAAGAGGTGGTACGGCTGCCTAACAGCACTCGAACTGGTGGCACACTGGCTTCCACACCTTCTGAAAAGGCAGGCACTTTTGAAACTTTAACAGTATGCTTAGTCTCACCCTGTCCTTTAGTTGAATCAGTGGTAGTTGACGTTTTAGTCGTCGTAACAGTTGTAGTCTTAGTCGTTGTAGCCGTCTTTTTATCCTTATTTGGCTTTGTCACTACCGTTGTCGTTGATTCGGTGGTCTTAGTCGGTGTTTTTATAGTCGTTGTAGTCGTGGAACTACTGCCACCTTCTTTAGTCACTATAATCATAGCCGCCTCAGCTACAAAACTACAAGTAAGAGCCGACGTTAAAACTGTAGCTACTAGCGCTTTTTGCCAAATCTTGCCTATCATAAAGCCCCCTTATCACGATTAGCATTAGGATTCGTAATTCCTAAATGATCATATGCTAATTGGGTAGCCATTCGCCCCCGATTCGTACGCACTAAAAAACCTAATTGCATTAAATACGGTTCATATACATCTTCAATTGTATCCCGTTCTTCACTAATGGAGGCAGCAATTGTGTCAATCCCTACAGGACCACCTTGAAATTTATCAATAATAGCCGTTAATACACGTCTATCAATACGATCTAAACCAATTTGATCAATGTCTAACCGTTCTAAAGCATCATCAGCAATTACATCGGTAATGACGCCATTTCCTAACACCTGCGCAACATCACGAACACGCTTTAACAAACGATTAGCAATTCGTGGAGTTCCCCGTGAACGTCGTGCTATTTCTGCAGCCCCAGTTTCTGTAATAGATGTATTAAGCACATCAGCAGCGCGCTTAACAATGAACTCTAACTCGTCTTGTTTATAGTATTCTAAATGACTAATAATGCCAAAACGATCACGCAAAGGCCCTGATAAAGCGCCTGCTTTCGTTGTCGCTCCTACCAAAGTAAAAGGTGGTAAATCAATACGCACGGAACGAGCACTAGGCCCCTTCCCCACGATGATATCAAGCGAATAATCTTCCATGGCTGAATACAATACTTCTTCTACTGTTCGCGATAAGCGATGAATCTCATCAATAAACAACACATCATGAGCCTGTAGATTAGTAAGTAATGCTGCTAAGTCACCAGCTCGTTCGATAGCTGGACCAGAAGTAATGCGAAAGTTAACACCCATTTCATTAGCAATAATACCAGCCAAGGTTGTTTTACCAAGACCCGGTGGTCCGTAAAGTAAAACATGGTCTAACGCTTCATTACGCTCTTTGGCAGCTTGAATATATACTTTTAAATTATTTTTTGCATCGGTTTGGCCAATATACTCTTGTAAATATCGTGGGCGTAAACTAAATTGCCAAGAGTCGCCAATTTGCTCCTCTTTGCCAACAATACGCATTTCACTATCAGCTACTCGTATTTCTTCTTTCATGGTTACCTACCTTTTCCCAATTCAGATAAAACTTGCCGCAACAAGGTGGATACATCTTGTTGTCCATCATCCAGTTGCGTTAAGATTTCCGTAAATTCGGACTCTTTATAACCCAACGAGAGCAATGCTTCAGCAACTTCACCAGCTACCCCGAGACGCGTAACAGTCGGTGAAATTGTAGCTGTAGCCGTACTACTAGGAGCCGTAGTAAACTTACCAATTTTATCTTTTAACTCTAACACTAAACGCTCCGCTGATTTTTTACCAATACCAGGCAATTTGGTAAGCGTTGTCAACTCACCATTCATAATAGCTACTTTAATTCCATCTACAGAGAGACCTGACAAAATTCCAAGACCTACTTTAGGACCAATACCAGAAACCGAAATCAATAGCATAAATAACTCATATTCATCTTGTGTCGCAAATCCATATAATTGAATGGCATCTTCACGAACACTCATATGCGTATATAATAAAACTTCGGCTCCTTCTACTAAAGTATCTCGCGTGCTGCCAGATATATATAAGCGATAGCCTACGCCATGAACATCAATAAAACAGGAGCCCGCAAAAATATGGCTCACTATACCTCGCACAAATCCAATCATGGATATGCCTCCTACTAATTAACAAATTTATATTACAATCTTAATTTATTATATGGGGTCTATATTATAATCTTATTTATTATTAGGCCCCACTCTTATCATATTTGAAGCGCTATCCTTATATTTGAATACGCTATTCTTATATTTGAATGCGGCGCCGTAAATCTTCACTATGTGAGCTATGTGCGGTACAGATAGCAATTGCCAAAGCATCCGCTGTATCATCAGGTTTGATTTTCTCTCGAATACCAAGCATATTCATAGTCATATAAATGACCTGTTCTTTGGTCGCCTTACCATAACCAACCACAGCCTGTTTGACTTGCAAAGGGGTATACTCATAAATAGGTATGCGCCGCTGATTAGCAGCCAATAAAATAACACCTCGAGCTTGTGCAACCGTAATAGCTGTTGTTACGTTGCGATTAAAGAATAATTTTTCTATGCCGAACTTATCTGGCTCATATTCTTCTAGTACATCACTTAAATCGTTAAACAATATTTCAAGGCGCATTGCATCGGTGTCTTGTGGAGTTGTTGTAATGGCACCATAAGCCACTGTTTTCAATCGACTTCCTTCTACATCAATGATGCCATAACCACAAATAGCAGTCCCTGGATCTATGCCTATAATACGCACGGTAAAACTCCTTTACTCTATCTAATACTATCATTTTATTATAGCATTTCTTACGCTATAGACCAAACAGAAATACGATTAAAATAGCCTATGTTTTGCACCCTATTGATATGCTTACACCGAGTACATAAAACACTATATGCTTTTTTCTTCATCAACATTTTAATATTTAGTACCTTGTATTATTTTATACCTTGTGTTATTATGTAGTTGTCAATACACAATAGTGATATAAAGGAGTTGCCATGAAAACACAACTTAAGAAAGGAGTTATAGAACTATTAGTATTAGGTTTATTAACTCAAAAAAACCATTATGGTTATGAAATCGTTGATACTATTTCAGACTATGTAGAAATGTCAGAAGGATCTATCTATCCTCTTTTGAAACGCTTACAAAAAGATACATTAGTAGAAACTTATTGGGAGGAGTCCATCAGTGGTCCCCCACGCAAATATTATCGAATTACCTCCACTGGTAAAGCAAATTATCGTGAAATGCTACTGGAATGGCAAAACTTCTCCAGTGCAGTCAATCGATTTTTAGAAGGAGTGAATCATCATGACTAAAGAGCAATATTTAGACTTATTACGCTATTACTTTCGTCACGCCAAGGCAGAAGATATGCAAGAAATCATTAGTGACTATGAAGAACATTTTAGAAGTGGCTATGAACAAAATCTAACTGATGAAGCTATTATTCAAGCGCTTGGTGAGCCAAAGCAAATTTATGAAGCCTACCTATCTGAAGGGATTATTACAGAAAAGAAAGGGCTCTTAAAGGGGGATTTAAAAGAAGATATAAAAGATATGTTAGATAAAGCCCAAGAAGAGTTTCACACAACCATGAAGCCTCAACTGCCCCATTATTGGCAGGAAGCTTCTAAGGCTGTTTTTATTACCAGTGGCACCTTATCATACGCCCTAGCTGCGCTATGCTGGTTTATCACCTTAATCTTAACCTATCTATTAAGTATTCAATGGCAACCATTAGCTGATGTAGCTCCATTACCAGCTGTATCTTTAGTAACAATTGGAGCCTTCTTCTTAACAGGGGTTGGCGCTGGCCTTACTTGTCTATTCATTGGTCAAGAGTGCTTCAAACAATATAAGGCAAAAAAAGTTAAGGAGGTTCTCGGATGAAACGAATTTTAATTACAGTCTTACTCACCATTTTCTGCTTTGGTATTGGTTTAACTTCCTTAGTAGTAAATGATTTATCAAACTTAAACCACTGGTATCAAACAGAAGTAAGACCTACTATGCACAAAGATGAACATCGCGATACGCATAAAGATATGCACAAAGAGGATATGAAAAATCGTCAACCTAAAGAGTGGCAAAAAAATACACCGACTACCGAATCTAGAGCAGTACCACCAGCGCCTCCAGAAGCAACTGCACCACCAGCAACAGCGGCCCCAATGGCTCCAACGCCACCAAATCAGACTTCCAATGAAGGAGCTGTGCCAACTACTGCACCGGCACCTCAACCATAAATCCCCAACACTAACCATTCAACGATAATCAACAATAAATTACTTTACACAAAAAAGCTGTAACCTCATGAGACATTTTATTGCCCATAGGTTACAGCTTTTTAATTTAAATATAAATATAACAGAGTTAAATATATCAACCTTTACATTCTATCTTTTACTTTTGCTACAAAAGCTTCAAATAAGGCATACATCTCCTCATGCTCTTGCCACATATTTTCAGGATGCCACTGTACTCCTACAATGGAAGCATCTCGATTTTCAATCCCTTCAACAATGCCGTCAGGACTAGTCGCCGTAACCGCAAAACCAGCCGGTACATTACGGATAGCTTGATGATGACGAGAATTCACCAAAGTAGTAAGCCCCAATACAGAATGCAAAAAACTATCTTTCGTTACATTGACAGTATGGGTAGGATAACCACCTGGGGCATCTTGCGAATGTTTAATATACGCCCCCTCACATTGCGTATCTATATCTTGAAACAATGTGCCGCCCAAGGCAACGTTAATCATTTGAGCCCCTTTACAAATACCAAGAATAGGCTTTTTGACCTTTGCAGCTGCTAAAATTAACTCTCGTTCAAACAAATCCCGCTTATAATTAATAGTACCAATTTGTCGAATGGGCTCCTCACCAAATAGATGAGGATCTACATCAGGCCCACCATGCACAATTAAACCATCATACAAAGCTAAGTAATCTTCCCCAATGGCATTTGTCACATCTGGCAAAATAACAGGAATACAACCTAGTTTAGCAATAACTTCAACTAATTCTCTTGAAACAAAAGGGGCTCGCTGTAAATTAGTACGCGGCGTAGCCTCCATATATGTATCGGCTGTAATAGCAATGCGTGGTTTCATAATAATCACCCTTTTTATAAATATAATGACTTGGTAAATCTTTCATTGCTTTCATTATACAACAAATAGTCTAGAAAAAAACAAGGTCTATGATATCCTTTTCTTATGGATTCCATAAACCTTGTTTTTTCAATTCTTTTATTGCTCGTTCCTCTTCACCAGTTAGCTCTCGCTCCAATAAATCAGGACGCAACTGTAAGGTGCGTAATAAAGCTTGTTGTAAACGCCAATTGGCAATGTTTTGATGATGCCCACTGCGCAATACCTCAGGCACAGCCCAGTCACGATACACTGGTGGCTTAGTATATTGTGGTCCTTCTAAAATAGGCCGATAAAAGGAGTCTTCTATAGCGCCTGACGCAGCCCCTAACACGCCTGGTATCATACGCGCTACTGCATCAGCTACAATCATCGCTGGTAATTCACCACCGGTTAAAACAAAATCTCCAATCGAAATTGTCTCATCCACCAAATGTTCTTCTACACGATAGTCAACGCCTTCATAATGACCACAAATCAATACTAATTGATCATATGTAGCAAGCTCACGCGCTTTTGCTTGATTAAAAGTAGTACCTGTAGGTCCTAAAAAAATCACCCGTTTGCGAAGCTCTGAAACAGGTTCTTGTGACAGTCTATTAGCCACAAGACTAGTATCAGCCATATCAACCGTATCAATGGTATCCACATTATCAACAATTCCCTCCTGAGAACTATCTTCTACTGTTAGTGCGGTATTATGTAACACATGTTCCACAGCTTCGAAAATGGGTGGCGCCATCATAAGCATACCAGCCCCACCGCCATAAGGTGTATCATCCACTTGCCCATGCTTATTATGTGCAAAATCACGAGGATTCGTAACCGCCATAGTTAAACGATTAGCTGCCATAGCACGCTTAATGATAGAGTGATTAAAAAAAGCAGCAAAGAACTCAGGAAATAAAGAAATAATGTCAATTTTCATAGTCTTACATTATCCTTTCTAACGCCACTACCTAGCAATTCTCATTCTAAGAAATACTTTATCTAGACGTTTTACATACCTAAGTCTTAGCTACTTCTTAAATCCATTCTGGTGGATCAGCAATAATTTTTCCAGCTTCAATATTAATGTCTAAAATCACATGATCTAATACAGGTAGCAATAAATCAGGTTGCCCTTCTTGTTTGACTACATATACATCATTAGCACCAGGCTGTAATACTTCAGACACAGTGCCAAGTATATTACCTTTCGTATCTTCCACGGTAAGACCAATAATATCAAAAATATAATAGCGCCCTTCAGGAAGTTCTACTAATTCATCACGACGCACTTGAATTTCTTTACGAGCCATCAATTCTGCTGCATTGCGATCAGGCACTTCATTAAAGGTAGCTAAAATAAATTGCTTATGAAAACGAGCAGATGTAATGTGGTATTCCTTACCATCAATGTAGCACACATCCATCGTCAAAAACCGATCAGGAAAATCGGTTTGCGGCATTATACGAAGATCACCCCGCACACCGTGCGGGGCAACAATAATACCTATGGTAATTAACTCATTCCGATCCATTATTGGCGAAATGCGATAATCTTGCCATCTTCAAGCAAGATTTCAGAACCCATTAAGGAATCGAGATTATCCCCGATTTTAACTGTAATAGTCTGTTCCATAGTGCCCTGAGCAATCTCAGAACCAAGTTCAAGCTTTTCCGCATCCTTTAATTTGGCTGCTACTTCCGCCTTAAAGTTTAAACGTTTCTGCTTTTCTTCTTCAATCTGCTGGCGTAATTGAATAAGGCCTTGTGCATCAAGTTTAGCTTGTTCACTTAATAAGCGTTTTGCTTGAAACTCAATTTGCTGTAAGTCTTGCTCAACTAGCTCTAAACGCTGCTGAAGATCGGCAACAAGCTTAGCTTTGAGCCCTTCTGTAACTTTCGACTTAATCGTCACTGGGACGCGTACCGTCATTGCTTCCATGTTTTCTCACCCTTTAGACAATATCAACGGATATTTTTTTGTTTTCTTTAATAGCTGCTGCTTTTGCGACAGCTCGGATTGCTTTAGCAATTCTGCCCTGCTTTCCAATAACCTTACCCATGTCTTCCGGTGCAACGTGAACTTCATAGACTTCCACATCACCTTTTACGGTCACGGTAACAGAAACGGCTTCAGGCTGCTTAACCAATGACTTCGCAATTAATGTAATTAATTCTTTCATCACAGTATGCCTCTCTATGAATTACTTCTTAGCGTCAGCAAATTTCTGCATAACACCGTGCTGTTTGAAAAGGGAGCGAACAGTGTCAGTTGGTTGTGCACCATTACCCAACCAAGTCAATGCTTTTTCTTCATCAATATTGATAATAGCTGGGGACTTAGTTGCGTCGTACTGACCAATAGTATCTACTGGACGACTCTCACGAGGAGCGCGGGAGTCAGCTACAACGATACGATAGAACGGAGCTTTTTTAGCACCCAAACGAGTTAAACGAATTTTCAACATATATACTTCACCTCCTTATTAGAATCTCTTCTATGATCAACCCATAAATGGTAAGTTTGGTAGTTTTGGTAGCATACCTTTTTTACCTTTACGCATAGATCCCATTTTTTTCATCATTTTTTGTGCTTCTTCAAACTGCTTAATGAGGCGGTTTACATCTTGCACACGAGTACCAGAACCCATAGCAATACGCTTGCGGCGGGACCCGTTCAATATTTTAGGATTCGCTTTTTCTTTTGGCGTCATCGATTGGATAATCGCTTCAATACGGCGAATTTCTTTACTATCTAAATCAATATCTTTTAATTGGTCTTTTATCTTACCCATACCAGGTATTAAACCAATTAAATCTTGGAATTTCCCCATCTTACGGACTTGATTCATCTGTTTTAAGAAATCATCTAAGGTGAACTCATTGCGTTGCATTTTCATAGCTAATTCCTTAGCTTCTTCTTCATTCACCAATTCCTTAGTACGATCAATCAAAGCGCCTAAGTCGCCTAAGTCGAGGATACGTGATGCCATACCTTCTGGACGGAATTCTTCAAGACCATCCATCTTTTCACTGGTCCCCATAAATTTAATAGGACGTCCAGTTACCGATTTAATGGATAAGGCTGCACCGCCTTTAGCATCGCCATCTAACTTCGTCATGACTACGCCATCAATGCCTAACCGTTCATTGAAGGTTTGAGCTGTTTGTACCGCATCTTGACCAATCATAGCATCCACCACAAGAAGAATCTCATGAGGTCGAACAGATTGCTTAATATTAACCAGCTCAGTCATCAACGTTTCATCAATCGCTAAACGACCTGCCGTATCTATAATAACTACATCTTTTAGCATAGAGGTACTAGCGTTGATAGCATCGCGCGCAATATCTACCGGATTAGCACCTGGTGTTTCGTTGGCAAAGACAGGAATATCAATTTGCTTGCCTACGACTTGCAACTGTTTAATCGCAGCTGGACGATATACGTCGGCGGCCACTAACATTGGATGCTTGCCCTTTTTACGAAGATACACTGCTAATTTGCCAGCTGTTGTTGTTTTACCAGCCCCTTGCAAACCAACGAGCATAATCACCGTTGGTGGCTTAGAGGAAATAGTAATGCCACTTTGCACCCCACCCAATAACTCTGTTAACTCATCTTTAACGATTTTAATAACAGTCTGTACTGGATTCAGTGAGCCATATACTTCTTCGCCAATGGCTTTCTCTTTAATGCGATTAACAAAGTCCTTAACAACACCTAAATTTACATCCGCTTCAATTAAGGCTAAACGCACTTGACGTAAGGCTTGTTTCAAATCGTCTTCACTAATCGTTCCCTTGCCTTTTAAGGACTTAAAGACTTCTTCCAATTTTTGTGTTAAATTATCAAAAGCCATCTTATCCCTCCATCTGTGCAACTAACTGATATAATGTATTCGTGGAAGTTTGAAACTCAGCATCCTTCGCACGACTTTGTAAGTGGTCTAACTCTTTACGCATAGCAGCTACTACGGTTTCTCGCTTCTCATATTGAGCTACTAAATGTAATTTGCTTTCATACATTTCTAATAATTGTCTAGCTCGTTCAATATTATCATAAATAGCTTGTCTTGAAACGCCTAATTGCTCAGCAATCTCACCTAATGACATATCTGCTTCATGATGTAAGGCTAAACATTGCTGCTGACGCTCCGTCAATAGAGCGCCATAGAAGTCTAATAGCAAGCTAATTAATACTCGTTCTTCCATGTGACTCACTCCTTCACGGTGTCAAGCTAAAAAACTTTACACGTAATTCTACCAAAGTTACTCCTACGTGTCAAGGCTTTTCCCTTAACAGTTTAAAAAGAATGTAATCCACGTCTATTTACACAGAAAAACACCACGACGCTCGCTTCGCCGTGGTGCTTTTCTTTCTCGGTAGTGAATATTGAAGTTCAGCTTTATTAATGTAACTTAGTTAGCAGCGCTCATTAATAAAGAGGACTAGAACATCTTACTAAAAATCCGCTCGCTTCAGATTCTTAGTTTCGTTCTCTTTAAGTAGTATATACCGAGATATTTATTTTGTGAAATTTCAGTTATTTATATCAGTTATTACTTTTAGCAATAACAAAACTAGAATAATATAACCAATGGTTTTAATGATAACAAAACGTGTAAAAACTGACACTACTTGATTACTAAAATCACCAGTTTCTAAGTAATTATTTATAAATAATTACTTAGTTTAAACTAGTTCGTTTTAAACGCAAAGAGTTACTTACCACCGCCACTGAACTAAAGGCCATAGCAGTACCAGCTACAATAGGAGTTAAAAGTCCTACGGCAGCCAATGGAATCCCAATACAGTTAAAAATAAGAGCCCAGAATAAATTTTGACGAATATTGCCCATTGTTTTGCGACTTAAAGTTACTGCTTGTGCTAACGTATGTAAATCATTGCGCACTAAAACAATATCAGCCGCTTCTACCGCAATATCCGTGCCATTACCAATGGCAAAACCTATATCAGCTAATGTCAAAGCAGGGGCATCATTAATTCCATCACCAACCATGCCTACTACATAGCCTGCTTTACGAAGTTCGTCAATTTTACCAGCTTTATCTTGAGGCAATACTTCCGCCATAACATGAGAAATACCAGCCCGTTCCGCCATATATTGAGCGGTACGACGATTATCACCAGTTAGCATCCATACTTCAATACCACGTTCTTGCAATGTTTTAATAACTGCTGGAACTTCTGGTCGAAGTTCATCTTCTACGGCCCACAAAGCTCTAATAGTGCCATCTACGGCCAATAAAGATACCGAAGCACCTCGTTCTTCCTCTTGCAATACAGCCTCGTCTATATGATCAACCATATAGCCTAACTGTTTCATCCAACGACTGTGCCCTAACTGAACCTGTTGTCCATTTACAACTGCTTCAAGACCATGACCTGGTACTTCTTTAAAACTAGCTACCGTAGGTAAAACACCACCACCTAACTCATTAGCGCCAAAAGTAGCCATTGCTTTTGCAATTGGATGAGTTGTGCAATTTTCTACAGCAGTCATGATACCAATGTTCTCTTTTTCCGTTCCAGTAAAATGCATAGTTTTGCTAACCATTAAAGTCCCTTTAGTCAAAGTCCCCGTTTTATCTAATACGATAGCATTTAATTTACCTGCTCGTTCTAAAAATTCAGCACTTTTAATTAAAATACCATGCTCAGCCCCTAAGCCTGACCCTACCATAATCGAGGTTGGCGTTGCTAAACCTAATGCACAAGGACAGGCAATAACCAATACAGCTGTGCCATGCATAAGTGCTACACCCCAAGTAGCATTAAAACCAAAATACCATACTAAGGCGGTTAAAATAGCTAAACCAATAACGGTAGGAACGAAATAAGCAGCTACAACATCTGCCACGCGCTGAATGGACGCCTTAGAAGTCTGTGCCGCTTCTACAACTTTAATAATTTGCGACAACATAGTATCTGAACCAATTTTTTCAGCTCTCATTGTGAAAACGCCCGTTTCATTCACTGTTGCACCAATAACATTGCTCCCTGTACTTTTCTCAACAGGTAAACTTTCACCGGTCAACATGGCTTCATTAACTGCAGATTGCCCTTCTAGTACAACACCATCTACCGGAATTTTTTCACCAGCTCGCACTTGTAGCACATCACCCACTTGAACCTCAGCTGTCGGAATATCTATCCACTGATTATCTCGCTGTACATGTGCTATACTAGGCTGCAAATTCATCAACTTTTCAAGGGCTTCTGACGTACGCCCCTTAGCCACCTCTTCTAATACTTTTCCTAATAAGATAAAGGTTATAAGCCAAGCAGACGTTTCAAAATACATGTCATGACTGCCAATATACATATTGTATATACTAAATACATACGCTACTGTTGTGCCCAGAGCGACTAATACATCCATAGTCAAAGAGCCGCCTTTAATAGCCCCCCAAGCTCCTTGATAGAAAACTAAACCAGGACCAAATTGAGCAATAGTAGCTAAAATTAGCTCTACCCAGTGGGGCAACATAGGCCAACCAAACAGGTGATGACCTACCATACTAGCCATCATCGGCACGGCCATAAAGGCCGCTATAATCATACGATATAATTGAGGTTTATAATTAACTTTTTCTAAGGTATGAGCCCCAGCAGCCGCCAAAGACGCGCCGAACCCAATATCAGTAATGGCTTTAACTACATCATCAGGGGTTACAGAACTATCTTCCGTATAGGTTACACTTCCTTTACGCGTCAATAAATTGACCTTCACATCCGCTACACCATCTAAACGACTCACTACTTTTTCCACACGAGCAACGCAGGCCGCACAATGCATGCCTGTAATATCAAATTCATTACTTCGACTACTCAAAACCAATCACATCCTTCTAATTCTTTCTTTACATCTATAACTACCTATACGATAATCTTTGCGCACCACTATCTTTCTGTATATGATGCATATCCATAGGCCTATCTTTCATACATTATTTGTGCAAGGATTTATATACGCCCATTAATTCCGTAATAGCATCATCTTCATTGCCCTTTTTAATAGCATCAACGACACAAGAGCGGGAATGACTTTCTAGCATTATTAATCCTACTTGATATAAAGCGGCTCGTACGGCACCTATTTGTTGTAAAACTTCTACACAGTACCGATGATCATCAATCATCTTTTCAATCCCTTCCACTTGACCTTTAATCCGCCGTAAACGACGACTCAACTTATCTATCTCCATATCATTTAACATATCAAGTCCTCACTTATTAAAAATAAAAAAATATATAATTAAACAATTACTAACAGATTATGCCAGTAAGCAATGCATTCAACTATAAAACAATTAAATATAAGAATACATACATCACCTCAATATACCCCCAGGGAGTATTTCAGCAACTACTATAATAGTAAACCTTCTCAATAAGAACGTCAACATAGGGGTATTGTCTAATTCTTCAAAATTCCGTATCATAAAATATAACAAGTCTTTATAGCTAATACTCAGATAATTAGCTATATAGCAATACTTTAAAGTTAGTGCATCAGAACTTACTTACAAGCTATATAAGTTTCTTTTTATATATTTTAACAGGGGGTATACATGGAGTCATATATTACAGTTAGCCAAGAACATCGCATAGAATATATTGTAGAAAAATCACGCTTTATTGCTACTGCCATACCTTGTACAACAGAAGCAGACGCACAAGCTGCTATCGCCCGCATTACCAAAGAATTCTGGGATGCTACCCATAATTGTACTGCTTATGCCCTAGGCCCAAGACAAGAACAGCAACGCTCATCAGATAACGGTGAACCTTCAGGTACAGCAGGTAAACCTATGCTTGAAGTCTTAAAAAAAACCGGTCTTACCAATACACTCATTGTAGTAACCCG
Source organism: Veillonella intestinalis (assembly GCF_943192895.1). Taxonomy (NCBI): domain Bacteria; kingdom Bacillati; phylum Bacillota; class Negativicutes; order Veillonellales; family Veillonellaceae; genus Veillonella; species Veillonella intestinalis. The sequence goes on from NZ_CALPCB010000011.1 coordinate 24,706, forward strand.
CTACTTTGGCGGCATTAAACTAGGTGCGGGTGGCCTCATTAGAGCCTATTCTCATAGTGCTGCTGAAGTCATTCACAGTGCTCCTAAAACATTGCATGCACCACGTCAACTTATATCCATTACCATTGATTATGGCCTATTTGGCACTGTAGAACGTTATTTACAAGATGAAAAGTATTATTATGAAACTAATTTTACTGATACAGTTACGGTCATCATTTATGTAGAACCAGAACGCTTAGCACCATTAGAAACAGCTTTAGCCAATATAACTAGCGGGCAACATAATTGGACTTTACTAGAAGAAAAATTAGTAGCTCTGCCTTATACAGACTAAACCATCTACCATAGACCATTGGCTACTTACTTTAAGGCTCTGCCCACCAGCCAACTCATAGCATTCCCTTACTACCTGTTAAACATTTATGCCTTTAGGGGCTGACAAATGATGTTACACATAGTACAATAAGGGTATAATAATGTAAAAATATATTTAAAGTAGTACGCCCACACTACATTGTCATGACAATCTTACTTGTATAGGCAGGGAGGATTCTCATGGACACATCATATTATTACAATTTCATCATCTTAGTACAAACCGGTAATATGACTCAAGCAGCGAATATTTTACACATCACACAACCTGCTTTGAGCAAACAACTCAAATATTTAGAAGCCGAGTTTGGCACGCCCCTCTTGCATATAAAACGTGGTCAGCGAGGGGCTAATTTTCGTCTCACTGAAGCTGGTCGCATCTTCTATGAAAAAGCACAGCAATTATGTGCCATTGAAGAATCTACCTATGCCGATGTAAAGCGTTTAAACTCGGCTGTTGAAGGGACTTTGCGAATCAGTTCTTCTGCGTCTCGCTCAACAGGTTTAATACAACAATATTTACAAGATTTTTCTCATAAATATCCGTCCGTTCATTATGAAATTTACGAAGGCTTAATGAGTGATGTTACTGAGTCACTTTTAAACGGTCAAGCAGAAATTGGCTTGTGCAACTCCCAAATGGTTGATACTAATCGCTTTGACATTCTCTTTACCCAGCCAGAATCTCTCTATGCAGTATTCCGTAATGATATTTTTTGGAGCACCCTAGAAAAAGACAACCTCACTTGGGATGAAATCGCTCGTTGTCCCCTTAGTTTATCTGGCGGATCAGTGCGAATGCTCATGCAAAGTGCCAGTCGTCTATTCAATAACTTAAATGTCATCTCTGTTACAACAACCAAAAGCTCTGCCATTGAATGGGCACAATTAGGTCGTACGGTCGCCATTATTCCCATGGACTCCCAAGAGAAAGTTCATGGTCGTAAAATGACCCGTATTCGTTTACCCGAGTTAGCTACTGGCTTTCACAAAAGCTTTATTACTATAAAAGGTCATACACCATCCTTAGTAGCCAAGCAGTTTTTAGAGTTTTACCAAGGAATCATGTAACCGCTCACAACTAAATAATAGGCTTTTGTAAATTATACAAATTATATCTAAAAAATTGAATGTTATGCAATTATATGGTATACTATGGGTAGTGGTACTTGTAACCACTACCCTTTCATTATTTTTGTGTTAATAATACGTAAAGGATGAATAACTATGAAAGAAATTTTAGGTTTCCACTTAAACGGTTGTCCTTATTGCCAAAATGCATTTAAAGCAATTGAAGAATTAAAAGCTGAAAATCCAGCTTATGGTGATATTAAAATTAATTGGGTAGAAGATCAGGATGCGCATGAATTATTTAAAACACATCCATATGATTACTATCCAAACCTTTGGTTTGACTTAGATAAACAATATGAAGCTAAACCAGGCGAAAGCTACGAAGAAACAAAACAATTAATTAAAGCTGTTTTTGATAAAGCATTATAATTAAAAGTACAAAAAGGCCCTTAAGGGCCTTTTTTATTTACACAATTTTATACAATTTCTTTTTTCAATTGATAGATTAATAATAACATAATAAACCATACAGGTGTTACAAATAAGGCAACACGTGTAGCCGGATTAAAAGCAAGCGTTACAATAACAAACGCAAAAAATGCCAATACTATATAATTAAAAACAGGAAACAAAGGCATTTTGAAACTGCTTTTAGCTGCTAAATCAGGTCTTGCTTTAACAAATTTCATATGGCATATGGTGATAATTCCCCAAATATATAAGAAACAAAAAGTAGCCACACTCGTTATAATAACAAATACGCCTTCTGCAATTACATATTGTAAAGCCACCACTAAGCAAATAACCAATACAGATAAAAATAAAGCATTTGCAGGGACTTGTTTATTCGTCAATATTTCTAAAATTCCGGGAGCATGACTTCGTTTTGCTAGCGAATACAGCAAACGACTTGTGCTAAATACACCACTATTACAAGCTGACGCAGCCGAAGTAAGCACTACAAAATTCACAATAGAAGCAGCCCCTACAATACCTATAGCTAAAAATACTTCTACAAAAGGGCTCCGATCTGGATTAACAGAATCCCAAGGAAAAATGCTCATAATAACGGCTAACGCACCAACATAAAACAAAATGATTCGAATGGGAATACTATTAATGGACTGCGGAATTACCTTCTTAGGATTTTCTGTCTCCCCCGCCGTCAAGCCAACTAACTCAATCCCAGCAAAGGCAAATACCACCATCTGAAAGGATTGGATAAAGCCACTAAAGCCTTTAGGAAACCAACCACCATGACTCCATAAATTACTAAAACTAGCCACGCCTACAGACGTTGGCTGACCGGTAAAAATAAAATAAATCCCCAGTACAATCAAAGCTATAATAGCAACTACTTTAATGCAAGCAAACCAAAACTCTAATTCTCCAAACAATTTGACTGTTAATAAATTCATCAACAATAAGATAAATAAAGTTACTAGACTAGGAATCCAAGCCTCTATACTAGGAAACCAGTACTTTACATAAATTCCTACCGCTGTTATATCTGCCATAGCAACTGAAATCCAACAAAACCAATATGTCCAGCCCGTAACAAAAGCCGCCTTTTCCCCCATATAGTCTTGTACAAATTCAATAAATGTATGATAATCCGTATTCGATAAAAGTAGCTCCCCTAAGGCGCGCATCATCAAAAAACAAATACCACCAGTAATAATATAGGCAAATAAAATAGCTGGCCCAGTTAATGCAATTGAATGCCCAGATCCTAAAAATAGGCCGGTACCAATAGCGCCACCAATAGCAATAAGCTGTACATGGCGATTTTTTAGCCCTCTGGCAAGGGTTTGTTCTTGATTCTTTGCTGAGCTCGTTATGGGTTCTAGTTCTTGATTCATCTAATAACACCCTCCTCTAGGCTAATTATGGATTAATTGATTAATAATTATTAATTATAACAGTTCTAATAGAACTATTTCTATAAAAAACAACAAAAATACAATATACATGATAATACAAAAAACCTAAGGCAAGTATCATTACTCTTACCTTAGGTTTTTGTTATAGTTTGTATAAACTTCTCATAATAGAGTAAGCAATTTCCTTTTATCTCTATTACTTAGTAACTTGTCAGCTATTTCTCAGCTATTATTTACGTTCTTTTGCTTCTTTTAAAATATCAGCCAAGAAGTCTTCCCATTTAACGGCACCTTTTTCACCTTCTAAGCGACTGCGAACTGCTACAGTACCGTCTTGTTCTTCTTTATCCCCTACAACTAACATATACGGTACTTTTTCCATTTGCGCTTGACGAATCTTATAGCCAATTTTTTCGCTACGATCATCCAATTCTACACGAATGTAAGATTTTTTGAAAGCATCACGCAATTTCTTAGCATATTCTACATGTTTTTCACTAATAGGTAAAATCTTAACTTGAACTGGTGCTAACCAAGTTGGGAATGCCCCTGCATAGTGTTCAATCAAGATGCCAATAAAACGTTCCATCGAGCCAAAGCAAGCACGGTGAATCATGATTGGTTGATGTTTCTGCCCGTCTTCACCAATATATTCCATTTGGAAACGTTCAGGCAAGTTCATATCCAACTGGATAGTACCACACTGCCAAGTACGACCAATGGAGTCACGAATATGGAAGTCTAATTTAGGACCGTAGAACGCGCCGTCCCCTTCATTAATTTGATATGGAATTTGCTTTTCTTCAATTGCTTCACGAAGTGCATTAGTAGCAGATTCCCAAATAGCATCATCACCCATTGCATTATCTGGCTTAGTACTTAACTCTACAGTGTAAGTTAAACCAAATTGACTGTAAATACGGTCAAAGAGTTCAATAACTTTAATTAACTCTTCTTTAATCTGGGATGGCAACATAAATACATGAGCATCATCTTGAGTGAAGCTACGCACACGGAATAAGCCATGTAAAGCACCAGATAATTCATGACGATGAACAAGACCAAGTTCTGCCATACGAATTGGGAAGTCACGATAGGAATGCATATCATTCTGATATACTAAAATACTACCTGGGCAGTTCATTGGTTTAATAGCATAATCTTCTTCATCAATCATAGTCGTATACATATTTTCACGATAATGGAACCAGTGGCCAGATTGTTCCCAAAGTTGACGATTTAAGATAATCGGCGTACGTACTTCTTCATAATCAAAATCATGATGTACTTCGCGCCAGAAATTTTCTAATTCATTGCGAAGTGCCATACCTTTTGGTAAAAAGAATGGGAATCCAGGGCCTTGTTCTTTAATAACAAAAAGACCTAATTCTTTACCTAATTTACGATGATCACGACGAGCTGCTTCTTCTAATAAATGTAAGTATTCTTCCAATTCTTCTTTCTTTTCAAAAGCAGTGCCATAAATACGTTGCAACATTTTATTTTTTTCATCGCCACGCCAGTACGCACCTGCTAAACTCTGAAGTTTGAAAGCCTTTACTTTACCAGTAGAAGCCACATGAGGACCGGCACAAAGATCAAGGAATTCACCTTGACGGTACATAGAAATTTCAGCATCAGCTGGTAAGTCTTCAATTAATTCAACTTTATAAGCTTCATTTTTTTCTTTGAATAATTTAAGTGCTTCCTCGCGAGAAATCACTTCTTTTTCAATCGAGAAATTGGCTTTTACAATTTTCTGCATTTCTGCTTCAATTTTAGCTAAATCTTCTGGTACTAACACATGTTCCATATCAATGTCATAGTAGAAGCCATTTTCAATCGCTGGTCCAATTGCAAGCTGTGCTTCTGGCCAAAGACGCTTAATAGCCTGTGCCATAATATGAGATGCACTATGGCGCAAAGTGTCTTTACCACCTTGTTGTTCAAATGTTAAAAAGCTAACATGAGAGCCATCTTTAACCGCTTCACGTAAATCAGTTAATTCACCGTCTACCTCTGCTGCTAATACTTTCTTAGCTAAGCTATTGGATAATTGTTTAACAGCCTCCCCTAAAGTAGTGCCCGCTGCATAAGAACGTTCACTATTGTCAGGTAAAATAATTTTTACTTCACTCATGGTTATTCCTCCTTAAAATTAAGTTACACCGGCGGGACACGCTGTAACTATTCATCATATACAATACTTATTTAAAATTAGCTACACTACCTATTGTCTAATAGGCGCTTTCCTAAACAAGCATCAAAAAAGACCTTCCTCCCGACAAGGGACGAAGGTCTCGTGGTTCCACCCTAGTTAGTCATCTGCAAAGACAACTCACTTTATTGTCGATAACGCCTACTCGCGGATTGGCATACTACAGTTCAACCAATCGGTTTGAAGGGGGTAACACACTAACTTGTGTAAGATGGTCACAGCCTAGCCATCTCTCTCTGTCACACAGTGGATTAGGTATCATGTCCTTCGCTCTACCTGTTTCATTTGATGTATACACTGTACACCAAATTTTCAACAGTGTCAATACTCATTGTGCACAATTTATTATTTTTTTACAAAATTTTCACAAAACTCAAAACTAAATATAGTAATACAGTAAATTGTAGCCCTTACCATGTCTCTAATAATCAAGTATCAATGACTAACCTCCATAGGCAAAATCAGGTAACTTAAATCCAAAGAGTAACAATAATAAAACCTAAAATAGGACGACAAAAATTAACAAAGCTAAAAATCATAAAACTTGATTAGCTTCTAAGAAGGTTAATTCTATATCTAAGCTCTCCAAAACTTGGCGTACTAAAGGGGCCGTATCAGGTGTGCTCCGAACCATACAAAGTCCTTCAGCACGCTGTAATGTGGTCATAACCCCTAAATATTCATAGCCTTCTAAAATACGATTTACGTAATTCGTCTGAGTTGGTGAAATTTTAAAATATACATATGATTCGTCCAATGTTAGTCACCCCTCATAGCAACCTATACCTTGTACTATTACTGACCTTTTACCTTACATTTACGACGCATCATAGCATATTCTTCTAATGGTGTATCAATGTATAAACGAACTTTCATCTGAGCATGTGGTGCCACCGTAATTTCATTGCCCTCTTCATCTGTCATTTTGGAAATCGTATGATACACTAATTCGCCATGAGGCTGACAAAATTCTACTTCATCGCCTACTTTAAAATTATTACGTTGTTCTAAATACGCATATCCTTCCGCTTCATTATACCCTTCTACAAGACCAATAAAATCATGTGTTTGAGTATTACTAGAGGCACCATAATTCTGCGCAGTTTCGTCAGGCTTTTCTACGGAAAAACCTTCGGTGTATGGACGATGCGAAATTTTTTCTAATTCTTCAATCCATTCTGGTTTTACTTCATAATGCTCTGGGTCAGCTAAATAGGTATCCACAGCTTCACGATACACTTTTGTTACCGTAGCTGCATAGTGAACACTCTTCATACGGCCTTCGATTTTTAAACTATCTACACCAGCCTCTACCAAATCAGGAATATATTTTAACAAGCAAAGATCTTTGGAGTTAAAAATATAGGTACCATGTTGATCTTCTTCAATTGGATAGTATTCACCAGGACGATTTTCTTCTACCAAGGAATATTTCCAACGACAAGCCTGTGTGCACTGCCCACGATTAGCATCACGAGTGGTAAAATAATTGCTCAATAAGCAACGGCCAGAATAGGATATACACATAGCGCCATGAACGAAAGCTTCAATCTCAATGTCGGCCGCTTCCTTCATAGTTTTAATATCGGCAATACTTACTTCGCGTGCCACTACAACACGACTAGCACCCTGTTCCTTCCAAAATTCAGTCGTTAAATAATTAGTCGTATTAGCCTGAGTGCTCACATGACGTTCCAAATTAGGGGCTACTCGTTTTGCTAACAAGAAAATACCTAAATCAGCCACAATAATAGCATCCACACCAATAGACTCTAGGAATTTCAAATAATCTTCTAAACCAACTAAATCTTCATTGTGAGGGATAATATTGCATGTTACATAGATTTTTTTACCATGACTATGTACAAATTCAACAGCTTCTTTTAACTGCTCATTGTTAAAGTTTGAGCTACTAGCACGCAAACCAAAAGATTGACCGGCACAATATACCGCATCAGCACCATAACGAATGGCCATTTTTAACTTATCCATATTGCCTGCTGGAGACAACACTTCAATTTGTTTATTCATGTATTACTTATTACCTTTCCAAATACTCACACTCATACCATCACCTAAAGGATAAATGGTAGTATTAAATTTTGTTTTATCTTCCACGACGGCTAAAAACTCACGCAGTCGTTTCACTATTGTCTTATATCGGTGAGGTGCGTCTTTCTCACCACGTACATACCCTCTAAAAAGAACATTATCAGCTAGTACAACAGCTTGCGGTGCCAAATGGGGCAAAATCAATTCCAGTTGCTTCCCATATTGCCCTTTAGGCCCATCTAAAAAGACCAAATCAAATGTACCATCCAAATTAGCTAATACGTCATTAGCATCGCCTAAATGAATGGTTATATTCTCTTTATACGAGGATTGATTCACATAATACTGCGCCATGCCATGGCGTTTTTCATCGAGCTCAATAGATACAATCTCCGCTCCTGGTGCTGCATGTTTAGCTAATAACAATGTAGAATAACCAATAGCAGTTCCCACTTCTAACACGCGATTAGGCCGATACAAGCTAATGAGTTCTTCAAATAAATGTACTTCTGACTCGCGCAAAATTGGGACCTTATTGAGGACTGCATAAATGCGCTGTTCATTTAAAATCTCTTTAATCTCCATAAATCGATGACACCACTTCTAAATGTTCTTCATAAGTCTTCGTAAAGTGGTGACGCCCTTCCTTATCTGCTACAAAAAATAAATAATCTGTACTTGGTGCATTAAGCACAGCCTCCATTGATTTCATACCAGGATTCGCAATTGGCCCTGGAGGCAAGCCCTTGTTAGTGTATGTATTATACGGGCTTGGTAACTCTGTGTCCTCAATGGACAAATGAGGTTTTGGATACCCTAAAATATATTGGATACTAGCACAAGACTGCAATGGCATACCAATTTGTAAGCGCTTCATAAAAACAGCGGCAATAATCGGTCTATCTTCATCAAACTTAGCTTCTTTTTCCACTAAAGAAGCTAATGTAATAAATTCAAAAATAGTCATATTTTTCGCTGCAATCTGCTGACGCATAGCTGGGGTCAATTGTTTATTTAATTCCCCTGCCATCCGTTTTAAGATATCTTGTGGCTTACTATCCACGGGAATCTCATATGTATTAGGGAATAAAAAGCCTTCTACACGATAATCTACTTTACTAGGGCCATACATATATTGGTAAGGCACATACGTTTTAGCTTCTTCTAAAAAAGCTGTTTTAGAACCTAACCCATTTTTTTCTAATTCATCGGCAATTTGTTGAATCGTATAGCCTTCAGGAATCGTTACTTTAATAGCTTGTAACTTTCCTTTCTGCAACAACTTAATAACATCTCGCAGACTCACATTTTGTGGAATTTGATAATACCCTTGCTGTAGTTTATCCATAGAGCCAGTTAAACGCAACGCTAAGCGAAACGTTGTAGGCGAGCTAATAATCCCTTTCTCGTATAACATATCACCAATTTCAGCACCAGTTTGATCTTTATCAACCGTAAAAACTACATTTTCTGGCTTACTCACTATACTATTGGGTTTTAAATATATGACGGCGGCGGCGATACAAAGAATAAGCAACAATCCTATGAAGGATGCACCTATCCACTTCAATCGTCTGCTCATAGACAACCTAACTCCTTATAGTTAATAATCAAAGCAGCATACACAAGAACTGCTTATAAACAGGCGAAAGAGGGGCTAGGCCCCTCTTTCCCTAAATTGTAATACCTAATTATTCTTCGTCAAGACCTGCTTCATAAAGGGCCAATACGCTTTCAAATTCTTCATCTGTAGGCGCTACATATACATCCTCGCCTTCTTCTTCATCAATGCGAGCGATGATAACTTCTGGTTCTTCATGGCATTTACAGCCTGGTTCACATTCTTCAGGTGGTAAAGAAATAAGCACAGCAAACTCTTTACCCTCATGATTAATGATCATATCTTCTTCATAATACATTTCGTTGCCTTCGCCATCATCAATGACAACAACTGACATTTCACCTTCATACCCTTGTTCTACCATGAGGACCTCCTTACGGTTAATATAAGTAGTTATACTACGCCTACTTGCTAACCATCACTATGACTAGTAATACTACAGACTAGCTAATTAGCGTTGATGACTACGACTATCTAAATAACCTTGTAATATGACAACAGCTGCCATTTTATCAATAACAGTTTTTCGTTTTTTACGACTTACATCCGCCTCAATGAGCGAGCGTTCTGCCATAACTGTAGATAATCGTTCATCCCAAAACGTTACCGGTATAGCAATCACTTCCTGTAGCTTAGCTACAAATTCTTCAGTCTTAATCGCTCGATCACCTTTCGTACCATTCATATTTTTGGGCATTCCAACTACAAGCTCTTCTACTTCATACTCAGTAATCAATTTTTGCAATCGCTGAAAATCCTTTTCTAATGAGGTACGCCGAATTGTTTCAATGCCTTGAGCGGTTACATATAATGCATCACTACAAGCCACACCAATCGTACGACTGCCCACATCAAGTGACATTATTCTCATATTACAGTTTCTTAGCCTTTACATACTCTACAACAAGTTCTTCAATCAATTCGTCCCGATCCAAACGACGAATCATGCTACGTGCATTGTTATAACTTGTAATATAAGTAGGCTCGCCAGAGATAAGAAAACCTACAATTTGTTCCACTGGATTATATCCCTTTTCTTGCAAAGCGTGATATACATCACGTAATACTTCACCAGCGGAAGGAACATCATTTACTTTTTGAAACATCATAGTTTCGTCAGATACACTCATGCAAAAGCCTCCTTTACAACGGTATAGGTCATAGCGCCTAAGCGCTATAGCCTACACACAGAATAATTACATGGTTATTTTTATTTTACCACATTTCTATTTTACCATAGATAGAATAGTTTCTTTACCTTTTTCTAAAGCGGCTCCTAAAGCACTAGCATCTTTACCACCAGCTTGCGCCATGTCAGGACGACCACCACCATTACCACCAGCAGCCTGAGCTGTAGCTTTTACGATGTTACCTGCATGGAAACCACCTTTAACAGCATCTTTAGTGGCCATACATACGAAGTTAACTTTATCTTCGTGTCTCATACCTAATAACACAATACCAGAAGCCACTTTGTCGCGTACCATATCGGCAATACTACGAAGTTCATCCATATCAGCCGCTTTTACCTCAGCTACAACAGCTTTAAACTGACCAGCCTCAAAGGCACTACTTAAAACAGTTTCTAAGCCGCCAGACATCAATTCTTTGCGAGCAGCCCCTAAATCATGTTCTAATTGTTTTACTTCAGCCACAACCTGCTGAGCACGAGCTACAACATCTTCTGGCTTTGTTTTTAAAATAGCTGCCACTTCACGAAGTTGAGCCTGTTCTTGTTGCGCTAACAATAACGCCGCTTCACCTGTTACAGCTTCAATACGGCGTACCCCAGAACCAATGCCACCTTCTGAAAGAATGCGGAATGTACCGATAACAGCCGTATTCACAACATGCGAACCGCCACAAAGTTCTACGCTAAATTCTGGAACAGATACTACGCGTACACGTTCACCATATTTTTCACCAAAGAGAGCCATAGCGCCAAGCTGCTTAGCTTCATCCATGGACATTTCTTGAATCGTTAAATTGCTAGCTTTTAAAATTTCACCATTTACTAAATCAGTAATTTGATCCAATTCTTCAGCGGTTACCGGCGAGAAATGAGTAAAATCAAAGCGCAAACGATCTGGCATTACTAGAGAACCTGCTTGGTTTACATGACTACCTAATACTTGCTTAAGAGCTGCATGCAACAAATGAGTAGCTGTATGGTTACGCGCCATTGCTAAACGACGATTCGTATCCACTTCAAAACTTACAGTATCACCAACTTGTAAATTACCTTCTACAATCGTACCTACATGGTAAGTTGTACCTTCTGGTAATTTGCGAGTTGTATGAACTTCCATTTTACCCATTGGCCCTACGATGAAACCAGAATCACCTAATTGACCGCCCCCTTCAGCATGAAATGGCGTAGTGCGTACAATTAAAGTAATTTCCATACCATCAGAAGCACTATCAAGGCGATTAGCCCCTTCCCCTAACATAAGAATTTCAGAGGATGTAGCCGTTTCATCATCAGTCAAAACTTCGTCACGAAGGAAAGTGATGTCTGGCGTTGCTACTTTAGCATCTACATCTTCACGAGCGGCACGAGCACGCGCACGCTGTTCGTCCATGGCTTTTTCAAAACCTACCATGTCGATAATAAGGCCTGCTTCCATAGCAATCTCTTCTGTTAATTCCCAAGGGAAGCCATATGTATCATATAACTTAAATACTTCAGTACCTGGTACTTCTTTAGCATTGTTAGCTTTTAAATCATCAATTAATGCACTCAATAATTCAAGGCCCTGTGCTAAAGTCTGATTAAAGCGGTCTTCTTCATTAGCCACAACTCGTTTGATGAAGTCATGTTTTTCAGTTAAGCCTGGTACACCAGAACCTAAAATATCAATAACTACATCAACTAAATCAGTTAAGAAACGACCTTCAATGCCAAGTAGTCGACCATGACGCACAGCACGGCGTAAAATACGACGTAATACATAGCCACGACCTTCATTAGAAGGCAATACACCATCACTAATGAGCACCGAAATAGCTCGTACATGGTCACCAATTACCTTCAAGGATACATCAGTATTAGCATCTGTATGATAGGTCACTTTAGCCATGTCCGCCGCTTTTTCAATGATAGGGAAAATTAAATCCGTTTCAAAATTACTTTCTTTATTTTGCAATACCGATGCTAAACGTTCTAAGCCAGCACCAGTATCAATATTTTTCTTTTCTAAAGGAACATATTCACCTTCAGCTGTACGATTGAACTGAGTGAATACAAGGTTCCAAATTTCAAGATAGCGATCACAATCGCAACCAGGTGCACAATCTGGTTCACCACAGCCACGAGATTCGCCAAGATCGTAGAAAATTTCACTATCTGGTCCACAAGGGCCTTCCCCAATTTCCCAGAAATTATCTTCTAAACGACTAATATGATCATCTGGCAAACCGATTTCATTATGCCAAACATCATACGCTTCTTGATCATCAGGATACACTGTAACATACAAGCGATTTTTGTCTAGTTTAATCACTTCTGTTAAAAATTCCCAAGCCCAATGAATGGCTTCTTTTTTGAAGTAATCACCAAAGGAGAAATTACCTAACATTTCAAAGAAGGTATGATGACGTGCCGTACGACCTACGTTCTCAATATCCCCTGTGCGGATACATTTCTGACAAGTAGTTACCCGTGTACGTGGTGGCACTAATTTACCAGTGAAAAAAGGTTTCAATGGTGCCATACCAGCGCCAATAAGTAGCAAAGAGGGATCGTTTTCCGGAATTAAGGAAAAACTATCTAACATTAAATGTTGTTTACTTTCAAAAAATTTTAAATAAGCCTGACGCAGCTCATTACCCTTCATGAGTTCAGCCTCCTAAATAAATACGATTACTCCTTATTATACTTCTTTAGCCCTATATTTGTCTATTTTTTAATGAAAATGAGAAATGTAAGCGCATATCCTAAAATCGCCACTAACACAATAGTTCCACCAGGGGCTAAGTCAAATTCAAAAGCTGCCAATAGCCCTAAGAAGACACTGCCTAGTGAATACATTTCACTGAGCAATAAGGTCCTTACAAAACCTTGACGCCATAAATGAGCTGTCGCCACCGGTACAATCATAAGGGCCCCAATAAGAAGTATCCCTACAATAGTCATCCCCATAACAACAACTAAGGCTGTCAAAATGGCAAAGAGCATATTAATTCGCCCTACTGAAATGCCAGCAGTAACTGCAATTTGTTCATCAAAGGCAGTAAATAGTAAACGTGAATATATGGCATATATAACAATTGCCACTAACACTGCTACAATGGCGATAGTTATAATATCAGTAGTTGTAACTGTTAAAATACTGCCAAAAAGAAAATTCAATAAACCAGTGCTTGGCATTTTAGTCATGGTAGCAAAAATAACAGCTAATGCTAAACCAGTATAGAAGAATAAAGCTAAAATCATATCGGTATACTGATTTTGACGACGTCGTACCAATTCAATTCCTATAGCTGTTAAAACAGTAAGAGCTGCTGCCCCTAAAGGCGGATATATTTGTAACAAAGACGCCCCCGTTACACCAGCAAACGCCACATGCCCCAAACCTTCACTAAGGAGGGACTGCCGTTTAATAACAATAAATGTCCCAATTAAAGGACACATAAGGGCTACAATCATACCAGCCATAAAAGCTCGTTGCATAAATTCATAAGAAAAAATATCCATCTTAACCTCCTACATGCCAAGCCAAGGAGGTTCCCTTATGACTTGTTAAAAAGCCCTGGCTATCGCCTTCATAACATACATGACGATTAATACAAATTACTTGATCAGCTACTTCACAGGCATCTATAATATCATGCGTGACCATTAAAATAGTCATCCCTTCATCACAAAGTTTACGTAATAAAGACATAATATGTTCACTGACCTGATAATCAATGCCACTGGTAGGTTCATCAAGCAATAAATACTTAGGACCTCTAGCCAAAGCTTGGGCAATCATTACTCGCTGTTGTTGGCCACCACTCAAGTCACCAATACGGCGATGGGTAAATTCCGCCATTCCCACCTGCGCTAATGCTTTATGGGCTAAGGCTTGCCGCTCTTTGCGCTTAATTCCTTGAATGCGTAAGCCTAACTCTACAATTTCGCCACAAGTAGCAGGAAATTGGGCTGCATTTTTATTATAAATCTGTGGCACTAAATGAAGTAGCCCCAACCGCTGTGCTTCACCAACAGTATGCCCATCAATGCGTATAGAACCACTGGCAGGTTGTAGTAAACCTGCTACCAAACGCAAAAATGTAGTTTTTCCAGCCCCATTAGGCCCTACAACAATTGTAAATTGACCTTCTGGCACAGCTACCGAAATATCCGTCAACGTATTCTCTTGTTCATAGTTAAATTGTACATTTTGTAAAACAATTTCACCCATGTAATACTCCTTGCGCCATATAGGCTAAAAGAGGAGGCTCCAGCCTCCTCTTTAAAATTCACCTTAAATTACACGCTTCGCTCCAATATAGCGTTCGCCCCAATAGCCACCATTAATATTAGCTACGGTTACCCCGCGACTAGAGGTCGCACTGATAAATTTGCCCTCACCAATATAAATTCCAGAATGAGATACCCCTTGTTCATAGGTTTGGAAAAACACTAAATCACCAGGCTGTAAATTATGTTTACCAATTTTCTGCCCTACTGTATATTGCTCATCCGCACTACGAGGTAAGGTGATACCCGATTTAGCAAATACATAGCGAACATAGCCAGAACAATCAAATCCTTTTGGCGTAGTGCCACCAAAAAGATATGGCACGCCACTATAGCTCTCAGCTTCTTTCAAAATAGTTCGCACAGACTTAGACACATTAGCGGTCTTAGTAAAAATAAAGTCTGACTCTATGGGATCTAACAAACCAGAGCTAGTATTGGTCTTGCTCTGCTTATTTTTGTTAGCCTCTTTTTTAGCTTCTTTATCTTTTTTCTTATCAGCTTTTGAGTTTTCTTTTTTACTTACTTTACTTGTCTCTGATTTTGAATTATCTTCTGACTTTACTGCACTTGTACTTTTACGGCCAGCAGCCATTTCAGCAGCAATTTTTTCATCTGACATACGCCCTAAACGAGCAACAGTCTTTTCATTTAACGCTTTACCCATTAACTTTTTATAAGTAGTTGCGTCTAACACGCCATTAACAGGTAACCCATTATCTTGTTGATATAAACGAACCGCCCACTTGGTGTTCGCATCATATTCGCCATTAAGACGAGCATTATAACCAGCTGCAATCAATTTCTTCTGAATCGCTGGAATATCGCCACCTTTAGTGCCATACGTATAACTAGCTGCATTCACATTCCAATGAGTGCTTACAACTAATACCATAGCTGCGGCTAAGGCAACTTTTCTTTGTATTGATTTCATAATTTCATCCTCAAACTAATCTCTGAGTACAGACCTTATTTCATCAGTTCTGACTAAGCAAAGTCAAACTGTTTACTCTTTATTATATCATAAAATTTAGTTTGCTGGCTATATCCTACTCAAATACAGTATATTACGGTGCTGCCTATGACCGCCTATGCCCTTGCATGTCGGACGACTCCTCGCTTATAAGGGCTTTATCCCTATTTTCACAATTAAAACTATCACGCACCCAATATAAAGGACGATGCTTTACTTCTTCAAAAACACGCCCCACGTATTCACCAATAATGCCGATACCAATTAATTGCACCCCGCCGAGGAAAAAAATAGCCACGCCTAAAGTAGCCCAACCACTGACAGCAGAGTCTGTGAAAAAATGAACAAACAAAATATGTAAAATCATAATCAAGCTTAATAAGCCTGAAAGTAAGCCTACATAAAAAGCAGCTCGTAATGGCACTTTAGAAAAAGCCGCAATACCATCTAAAGCAAAGTGCAACATTTTACGAACACTAAATTTAGATTTACCGGCAAAACGAGGTGGTGCTACAAAATGAATTTCTGCTTGATTATAGCCAATATCACCAACAATACCACGTAAAAATCGGCCATGTTCTCTGAATCGCAATAAAGTATTTAAGGCTTTGCGATTCATCAAACGGAAATCTGAGCCCCCCTCAACAATAGGCACATTAGCCATTTTATTCATTAATTTATAATAGTATTTTGAAGTAAATGCCTTTGCCCAGCTCGCATCTTCTGTCGAATCACGAATCGTACGGACTACATCATGACCTTCTTCCCACAAACGAACTAATTCAGGAATTAGCTCTGGTGGATGTTGCATATCCCCATCCATGGTGATGACCGCATCCCCTTTTGAATAGTCAAGGCCACAAGTTAACGCTAATTGGTGTCCAAAATTACGCGCCAATAATAGCACTTTTACTGCTTCATCCTCCTCAGCAATGTGTTTAAGCATTGTCGCCGAATCATCAGCAGAGCCATCATCAACAAAAATAATTTCCTGTTCATACGGTAATGTATTTAATACGGCTTTAACTGAACTATAAAATTTTTTAATATTTGCCTCTTCATTATATACGGGCACGACTACTGACAATAACATACACTGCCTCCGTTTCCATGATTGCGACTTCATTTTACTAAATTTTTAAAACTTTGGCAAATAAACAAACCTTAAAATAAACAAAGAAAAACAGTTGAGTTTAGTTCAACCAAACTCAACTGCTATTAACTAATACTCTACTAATACGCTTCAATCGATTTAGTAAAATCAAATTCTACTATTAATCCTTATAAAGCATTAAAAACTAATGTCATACACAACATGGCCAATTACATTCTTTGCTGGTACAGGACCAATAAAACGACTATCACTAGAGTGATTTCGATTATCCCCCATTACAAAAACATAGCCATCAGGAATTACTACCGGTGCAGTTTGTGTGTAATTCATAGTTACTTCTTTCGTATAAGGCTCCTCTAATTCTTGCCCATTGCGCCATACATGACCATTTTTAAATTCTAAAGTATCACCTGGCAAACCAATAACACGTTTTACCCACGCATCATGTCGTTCTGCGGATTTACTAAATACTGACAAATAATTAGATACCACATCGGTTACATCATCTTGCCAAGTACGTTCTCGATTAACTCGGCTGTCAATAATAACAACATCACCATAATTAGGCATATTACCACGTACATGATCCCATTTTGAAACTACTAAAAAATCACCATTGTGAAATGTATTTTCCATGGATTCACCAGATACACGTGTAATTTGACCTACAAATAAATGAACTACAATGGCGATGGCTAACGCAATAATAATGGCATATAACCATTCTCCTACTTCATGTATAATTTGTTTGCCAATTGTCTTTTCTTCTGCCATACAACTTTCTAGCAATCTGCATAAGGCTCCTAAGAACTATGCAAACACTAAGCTAGACTCCTTTCTTCAAAGAACCATTACAAAGATGCTTAGTGAATTGTCTTTTTACCAAACTGACCACCAAATACATCATGCACATCAGTGATGGTAATAAATGCATTTTCATCTTGTTCATAGACAATATCTTTCATCTTGGTAATTTCAAGACGCGTCACTACTGAGTATAGCACTTTTTTAGGCTCTTTTGAATAGCCCCCTTCACCAAATAATACGGTAACCCCACGGCCTAAGCGATGCATAAGAACTTCACGAATTTCATCAGGGCTATCTGTAATAATCATAATGCCCTTAGATTCTTCAAGGCCTGTAATCGTCATATCCATCATTTTATACGCTACAAAATAAGCAATCAAGGAATACATGGCACTATTCCAGCTATATACGAAGCCTGCTGCGCCTAAAATAAACAAATTACAAATCATTACAATCTCGCCAACCGAGAAAGAACTTTTCTTATCTAAAATGATAGCTACAATCTCAACCCCATCTAGGGAGCCACCATTACGAATAATAAGCCCTACCCCGATACCTAAGATAACACCACCAAAAATAGAGGCTAAGAAGGGATCGATATCGGGCGGTGTCACATTATGCATAAACAAAGACATAATAGAAATACATACAACCCCAAATAGTGTAGCTATGGTAAAACTACGACCTATTAATTTATAACCTACATATAAAAACGGTAGATTAATCAATACTAAGTAAATACTAAAAGAGATGCCCGTTAATTCAGCTGCCATCAAGGCTAAGCCGACTACCCCGCCGTCAATAATGCTCTTTGGTACTAATAATACATCGAGACCAAAGGTATATATAGCGGCACCGATTACAATCCATATATAACGTATTAAAATATCCTTCCAAGTTAGTTTTTGTGCTTTTTTATAAGCAGCCATTGCCTATCCCCTTTCTCCATTTTCAAAATTCCATTATTTCATTGCTATAAACTATAAGCTCTTAGGCTTATTAAGAATATATTGTTCACCAATAATCCAAGCTGTGAAATCATCAACTGGTACTGGTGGATATAACATGCCCTTGGGTATCAAACGTTTCAACCCCTTTGGCGGATGAACTTCAAAGTAGCGTTTTCTAGCCAATTCAGTAGTATGTGCTTCATCGACCAAATTAGTAATTATATCTAAGTCAGCCCCCAGCACTTCAAGTATATTAAACACATGCTTATGATTAGTGCCATTACCACATACGAACTCTTTAATTTGCCCTTTATACTGTACACTAAGATCAAATAAATGGGTCTTTAATTGATCAGTTGGATAAATCGCTTTTTCAATTAACTCAGCATGCCCGCAAGTCATTATAGCAACGCCACTTTTTTCTCGGCCAGGATCTACTGCCAATAGTAAGTCTTCACTTGTGGCAAGTCCCACCAGATTACTATTCATCTCAGTACGCCTCCTCTACACCTAGAAATGTCCGCAAAAAATGCTGTCGGTAGCTAAGCTATCGGCAGCATTATATCTGTTCCGGCAAAGTAAGCATCGAAAGCACTTCACTCATTAAGTAAAGCTCGTACATGCCAAATTTTTATATGAGCGAACAAATTCGATATACTTATTATACCATAAAGTCAATAAGGCTTAGTTACAAATTTTAATATTTTTTATGCCTTTTATGCATATTTACTATCTTACTCTTGACTAATGTGCAATTCAATTTGAACTGGTCCTGTCGTATAAGTATCCTCACGAACTACCGCTTCAATACGAACTGAGCCAGACATACGGTTCAATTCACGAATCGTATCGAATAGTTCATCACCTGGCATAGAACCCACATCACCACTAAGCGGATCTGGTAAAATCCCCTGCGATTTTGCTTGACTATTTACATCCTTTAAGAAAGATAATACAGCAAATTGCGCATCGCCGCCACCTTGTACGATAGTTGACAGTATAACATCGCCTTTATTATACACTTTACGATATGGATATGCATGAATCTCTGCTAAAGCAGCTTCACCATAAATAATATTAGCCGCTGCTGTTATGCGGATTGTCATCGGTTCAGAAGCATTTGCCACTTGCTTAGCTACCTCTTCTAAATTAGAACGACTAACATAAATAACAGCTCTATTCTCATCAATCCCTAACCGTCGCAAAATTAAACCATTCGTATCGTTTAAAACATTAGTAATCGCTTTGCCACTTTCTTCTTCATTAAGGCCTGGACGAATTAAAGCACCACTCAATACTTCGCCTACACGAAATAATACAGTGCCTTCGCGCACATGAGTAATCCCTTCTTCAAGACGTTTAGTTGTTATTTTTAAATCTTCAATATGAGATTCTAATTCTTGTTTTGTTGTTTCCAATGCTTTTACATCATTAGCTGACTGTGCCAATCGAGCATCAGCTTGACGATAGGCTTCCTGCACAGAAATTAATTCTTCACTCATAGCATTGCGAGCTACCCGCGCTTCTTCTAGTTCTTCCTGCGTTGCTTGTACATCTTTGCGCATCGTATTTAGGGCAATCGTCTTTTCACTTAACTCTTTTTTACCTGCCTCTAATTCTTTGTTCTTGGCTGCCACATCACTATTTAACTGATCCATCTCTGCTTGCAATTGCTCCATCCCAAATAAAGCAGTTCGTACATTCTCCGAAGCAGCTGTCAAGATACCAAGGGTAATAGCTGAAATGAAAACGCCTGTAATAATCGTCATAATAATTGACGTATGCTTTGGTCGCAATCCCCAAATAGACATTTTCTTTTTCCCAATTTTTGAGCCAATTTTATCGCCGATGAAAGCAATGGCCCCGCCCATGATAGCGATAATTAAAATTATGTTCAAACCGACTAACATACAAGGCGCACTCCTTTCTTCATCCTATCAAATCTTTTAATTTCTTTATATAAGGTACTGAATACACTGTGTTCAGTTTCTATTGTACTCTATTTTCAAAAAAAGAAAAAGTGAATTACTATGAAAAAAGTTTCATTTATTATGCAAAAACGACCTTGACAGTTTTCATCAAGGTCGAAATAGTTTATATTATGTTATTTAGATACTTTCCAGTTTAGCCATAAACCAGCAATGATACCCAAAGTATCAGGAATCATGGCCGCCACTACTGGTGGTAAGGCGCCGCCTTTGCCCAAAGCACCAGTAAAGGTCATTACCCCATAATATACAAAAATAATTAAAACACTAAGACCAAAGCCAATCGATGAACTAGATCGCTGTTTTTGTAGCCCTAATGGGGCACCAACTAAAGCAAATACAAAGCTAGCAATAGGGATTGTAAAACGTTGATACATTTCCATTTCCCATTTAGTAGATTTTACATGGCTCGCTTTAAGCGCTTTAATTTGAGCGCGCAATTCTTTAATCGTCATTTCTTCAGGATCTCGTTGTTCCTGTGAAATCTGATCAGGATCTTTAGCAATTGGCAAAATTTGGTCTTTAAAACGCAAAGTCCGTTCAATTCCATTACCATCAGCTGCTAAATCATAAATAACCCCATTATGCATAACCCAATAAGTACCATTCCAAGTCGCTGTTTCAGCATGTTCAATTTGTGTTACATTACCATTAGTAAAAAGCTGAGCTGTTACACCAGTAATTAACTTCGTTTTGGAGTCATATTTCTTCGCATACATGAGGGTGCTAATTTCATCACCTTCCATGGTTTTAAGAACAATATGCTCTTGTGCTGGCGGTTCTGCTTGTTTTTTAATTTCATTGCGAATAATATTCTGATACGCATGGTTTGCTGCTGGCACTACATATTCATTAAAAGCAATGGCTCCTATTGAAATGAAAAATGCCGCAATATAAACGGGCATAGCTAAGCGTAAGAAACTAAGCCCACCAGCTCGCATAACGATAATCTCACTAGTGCCACTTAAACGTCCAAAAGCTAATAGTGAGGCCAACAATACAGCCATAGGAAATGTAAGCACTACTATACTTGGCAAAGCTAAAATAAAGGCACGGCTTACCGCCCATAAAGAGGCTCCATATTCCGTAATATATTGAGCAATACGGAATAAGGTACCCGTTCCTACAAAAATACTGGTAAATGCAAAAATACCAAATAGAAAGGGGCCAACAAAGCTTTTCAATATATATTTATCTAATATACGCATTCTCGTATCACCTGACCCCTATAAATTAAAACTATCCCCTAAGTAATGCTTACGAGCCACTGGGCTATTTGCCACTTCATCGGCAGACCCTTCTAATAAGATTTTGCCATTACTCAAAATATATGCTCGATCTACAATACCTAGCGTTTCACGCACATTATGGTCCGTAATCAATACGCCAATCCCGCGTTCCTTCAAATGACGAATAATCGATTGAATGTCCGCTACCGCAATAGGGTCAACCCCAGCAAATGGTTCATCTAATAAGATAAAACGTGGTGCCAAGGCAATACAGCGAGCAATTTCTACACGACGACGTTCCCCGCCAGATAATTGCATACCTTGACGATGACGCACATGTTCAATATGGAACTCTTGCAACAAAGACTCCACCGTAGCGTCAATCTCTTGTTTGCTTTTTTCCGTTGTTTCTAACATGGCGCGAATATTATCTTCTACTGATAAAGATCGAAACACTGAGGCTTCCTGTGGTAAATAACCAATCCCTTGATCAGCTCGTTTATACATAGGCATATGCGAAATATCTTTGTTGCCTATAGTAATACTTCCTTTATTTGGTTTTTCAATCCCTACAATCATGTAGAACGTCGTAGTCTTACCTGCCCCATTAGGGCCTAATAAACCAACTACTTCGCCTTCATCTACACGGACGCTAACACCATCAACTACGTTACGGCCTTTATAGGTTTTTACTAAATCCTTCGTTTCAATAAACATTAAGGCAACTCCTTACTGTTGTGGCGTAATGACTAAGGTACTACGGCCACCTACAGTTTGTACTGAATTATCTTTCATTTCCAATTTTAACTCTGGTGCATTAAGCACATTGCCATTTTGTACGGCATGTGCATTGCCCGTAAGATAGGCAACCCCATCTTCTTGACCAGGTGTTTGAGTATATACCGCATTATCAGCGCTAGCATCTAAATTATGTTTAGCACTGTGCAACGTAACATTACCTTGGGCGGTAGCACGGATTTGACCTAACCAACCTTCAATATAGTCCCCTGTTAAAACAGCATCATCCATAACTAATTTACCATTGCCACGGGAAGTACCATATTCGGTTTTCGTATTATACGTAACTACTTCACCAAAGACTTGTTTGTTATCTTTTTGTAAACGCACATTCCCTTTAGCCTCTAATTGTTCATTATTAGTGCTATGTAATTCCTGCGCTGACATAGACGTATTAGTACCAATCATACTAATACCACCAGTTAAACGAGCTTCCTGTGTCTTCGTATTATACCAACCTTCTTTACCGGTCATAGTTTTATCTTCATTAATAATAACTACATTCCCTTTAGCTTGTGCTAATCCACTATTACCATCGTATTGTAACACATCAGCGGTAATTGTCATATTGGACGTAGCAGCCCATACTGGTACAGCTATTCCGGCTACTAACGCTGTAATAGCCATTACTTTTGACAATTTCATTTTATGAGTCCTCCCATCACTTTCTAATCAATTTAGCATTACCTTTAGCAGTCACTTGATTAAGTACTGTATCAGCTTCTAATTTATCACCAGTTACAGTCGCTTCTCCATTATTAAAGGTAAATGGCGTATCTGAAGTTAACTTTTTAGTCTTATTATCAAAAGCAATTGCTTCTGTTGTCAATTCAACGTCTGCACCATTAGTGCCTTTTACGCCACCAGCTAATTGAAACTTGCTATGGTCACCAGTCATATAACCACGTGGTGCTGTAACCACTAATGTCTTATCACCATCATAAAAGGTACCCTTCATATTGGTTAAATATACTTCCTTAGTTTTTGGATTTACTTTGATTTGTTCCGCTGTCACAGACCAAGCTAATTTACCTGCTTGTTCTTCCGTAATGGTAGACCCTTCAAAGGTAACTAAATTACCTTTTGGCTGTGTAGGATCCGCCTCGGTTTCACCGCTACTAATTAAGAAAATCCAAGTAAAAATACCGATGAGCAACGCCACAATGGCTATACCTAAGATTGTTTTCTTATTCTTTAGCATGTACTGCGTCCCTCACCTTCAATTTTTCCTCAATGTCTACAATTTCATGCAATTTAGTATTCCAACGATGTTGGAACCAAAGCCATTCTGTAGGATGCTGTCTAATAAAATCTTCTGTCACACGCACAGTAGCTTCTGTTAGACGATGTAAATCTTCAGCTTCATTGCCCGTATCTTCATAGTACAAAGGTGGTAAAATTTCTACTACATGACCAATACCACTCGCCTTACGATGCGTAAATACAGGCACAACCGGGGCCTTAAACTTCTGCGCAAAAGTAGCCGGCCCCGTAACAGCCGATGACTCTTGGCCTAAAAACTCCACTGGTAGCCCTTGAATATACCCATCTTGGTCAGCTAAGAATCCTAGTAACTTTTTCTGCTTCATAGCTTTTACGGCACGAATCATTTCAGAACCACCACGAGCAAATACTTCTAATCCTACCATTTCTCGATATTCATTAAGTAAACGGGTTACTTGTGCATTTGGTTGTTTTTTTACAATAGTGGTGGATGGATAGCCACAAGCAGCAAGGGCCGCCCCCATCCATTCCCAGTTGCCCACATGAGCAGTCAAAATAACAACCCCATGCTGTTCGGCTAACGCTTTATCTAAATATTCCAAACCGTGCATTTCAACATGCTCAGCAATAAACTCTTTCGTTAAATTAGGCATGTATAAGATTTCAAGCGCAGAACGGCCTAAATTCTTAAACAATTCGTCTAAGACTTTAGCAGCCTCTTCTTCTGACACATTGAGACCTTTCATAACATTGTAAATTCCCCGCTTTTTCTGCTTTTTAGCAGCTAGCGAATATAAAGGCCCTAACGTCTCCCCTATACGAAGTATCGTGCGATACGACAGCTTACAAGTTAAAGCGCTTATGCCTTTTAATAACTTATATTGCCACTCATTTGACATACCGTACGTACCTCCTTTCGCTACTGACCTTGACTATATATTTCATTACGATAATCATCAACTAATTGATCCCAACGACCTGCTTTTTTAAAAATATACTCGATAGCTTCACGAACAGCCCCATGGCCGCCACCTTTATTAGCAATAAACTTTGCCACGGACTTTACTTCTGCCACACCATTGGCCGGTGCCATAGGCAAACCCACTACAGACAAAGCACCTAAGTCATTGAGGTCATCCCCCATATAGGCCATTTCTTCTGTACTAATCGCTAATTCATGAGCTAATTCTTTAATGGCTTCTGTCTTATTATGACAGCCCATGCGGACAAAATCAAATTTTAATTCCTTAGTGCGACGGTCTACCATTTCAGAATGGTGGCCAGTAATAACAGCTAACTTTAACCCACCTCGACGAGCTAGGGCTAACCCTAAACCATCTTGTGAATTAAAACATTTAAGCTCATCACCATTGGCCGTATAAATAATGCCACCTTCGGTCATAACACCATCTACATCTAGGATTAAACATTTTATGTTCATTATACAATACCTCGACGCAATAAGTCAGTAATATGGACAATCCCTAAACAATATTTCTTTTCGTCCACTACTGGCAACACCGTAATTGGACGAGGTTGATTCTTTTCCATTAAATGTAAGGCTTCAGCCGCTAATTTATCTTTAGTAATCGTTCGAGGCATAGCCGTCATCATATCTTCTACAGGCCATTCTAAAAAGTTACTGCCCGCATCTAAACCACGACGAATATCACCATCAGTAACTAATCCCAATAAACGACCATCTTCATCAACAACATTCGTAGCCCCTAAGCCTTTTTCAGTCATAACAAATAGAGCATCACGAACAGTAGCGCCCTTGTATACTACTGGATTATCTTCACCACTATGCATAATGTTTTCTACTGTAAGTAATAATTTACGCCCCAAAGACCCACCGGGATGGAAAATAGCAAAGTTTTCAGGAGTAAATTTATGTCGTTCTAATAAGCAAACAGCTAAGGCATCACCAAGTGCTAACGCTACTGTTGTACTCGTAGTTGGCGCCAAGCCTAATGGACAAGCTTCACGCTCTACTTCTACTAATAAAACAACATCTGAATTTTTAGCCAAGGTAGAATTGTGTTTACCTACCACGCTGATAAGGCGCGCCCCAATGCGCCGCAAGGACGGCAATAAACTAATGACTTCACTGGTTTCACCACTATTAGAAAAAGCCAACACAATATCTTCCGATGTGACCATACCTAAATCACCATGCACACCTTCACCGGGATGCAAAAATAAAGCTGGTGTACCTGTTGACGCGAGCGTTGCCGCTACTTTACGAGCAATATGACCTGATTTTCCCATACCCGTGCATACAACACGACCTTTGGCATTTAAAATCATAGTAACAGCTTCTGTAAAATTACTGTCTAAGGTTGTAATTAGTTTTTCAATAGCCTGCGCTTCTTCATGAAGCACCTGTGCTGCTTGTTCTAAAACATTCATGGATGATCCATCCCCTCTATTCGTCAATTAACCTTTTACAATCTTATCAATAGCAACCAAATCACGCAACATAGCTTCTAAATCATCTAAACGAACCATGTTAGGCCCATCTGATAAGGCTTCTTCTGGATTATCATGAACTTCCATGAATAAACCATCCACGCCAGCAGCTACAGCAGCACGAGCCAAATTAGGCACAAATTCACGTTGTCCTGAGGAACTTGTACCAGCGCCACCTGGTAATTGTACACTATGAGTCGCATCAAATACGACAGGATAATCAAAGCTACGCATAATAGGGAAGGAACGCATATCAACGACTAAGTTATTATATCCAAAAGTAGCGCCCCGTTCTGTAAGCATTAGATTTTGATTGCCTGCTTCTTCTACTTTCTTAACTACATTACTCATATCTTTAGGCGCTAAAAATTGACCTTTTTTTACATTAATGCATTTACCAGTCTTAGCTGCCCCATAGACTAAATCAGTTTGGCGGCATAAGAATGCAGGAATCTGTAAAATATCCAATACTTCAGCAGCTGGTTCAATCTGCTCTACGGAATGAATGTCACTAACAATAGGTACTTGTAATTCCTTTTTAATATGGCTCAAAATGCTAAGCCCTTCTTTAAGTCCTGGACCACGAAAAGAGCCAAAGCTAGAGCGATTAGCTTTATCAAAAGAAGCTTTAAAAATATATGGAATACCAACGCGTTCACAAATTTCTTTTGCTCGACGACCAATAGCTAATGTACGCTCAGGATCTTCAATTACACAAGGCCCAGCTAGTAAAAATAAACCGTTACCGCCACCTAATGTTAAATTACCTACTTTTACTTCTTTCATGGGTATCTCCTTTATTAATTATCATGTATGGTTCAAATAATTATCTGGTTTCCTGACTTTTAAAAATCTCATTAACAGCCGCTAAATCTTCAGGTGTATCTACGCCGACAAAGCGCGCCTCTGTTTTAATAACACGTATAGCTACCCCATTTTCTAATGCTCGTAACTGCTCTAATGATTCCGTTAATTCTGCTGGTGTTGGTGCTAATTGAGCAAATTCTAATAAGAAATCACGCGTATACGCATAAATACCAATATGTTTCAACGGTGGATTGACAAAAGCATTACGTGGATATGGAATTAGGGAACGTGAGAAATACATAGCTTCCCCTTTTAAATTACATATCACTTTAACCGCTGATGGTTCATCATATTCCGCTTCTTGTAAAGGCGCCCCTACTGTGGCCATTTGCAACTGACTATTTTCAGTAAACAAGGCACTTAACTCATCAATCAAAGAAGCTTCGATTAAAGGTTCATCACCTTGTACATTAATAATCACATCAATATCAGGTCGCAATTGTGCTACTTCGGCTAAACGATCAGTCCCGGTCAAATGATCGGCTTTAGTCATAACAACCGTACCACCAAACTCCGTTACTACCTCAGCAACCCGCTGATCATCCGTCGCTACAATAACTTCATCAGGTACAGTTGCTTTAGAAACCTGTTCATATACACGCTGAATCATAGGTTTACCAGCAATATCAGCTAACGGTTTGCCAGGTAAACGAGTTGATGCATACCGCGCAGGGATGACGCAAGCGATTTTCATAGTGTAACCTTCTTTCCAACCTTACTAATATATGATTTAAATTCTTCTTCCCCTTCGACAAAAGTAATGCCAATAGGAATTACATATACAGGAATTTTTAAATCATGTACGGCTTGTAATTGACTTAATTTCACGGCGTCCTTTTCCGTTGTCACAATGGCATTAGCCCCTTTAGCAAAAGCTTCACTCCACATGCGCACAATATCGTCTGTCGTATACTCATGATGATCGCCAAAATCTAAACTATGACACACCGCATAGCCTAAAGAGGTAACAGTATGGCGGAATGAATCAGGTTGACCAATCCCACTAACAGTCAAGAAGTTAAGTGGTTCAGTGCCAAAAGACGTCACTTGAGGTGCTTCATTTCGTGTCCAAGAAGCTAAGCTTTGAATGCCCAAAGGCTGATGAACCGTTGTCATAATAGGTGCTTGTGGAGCCCATTTTAATAACTGCTGTTTAATACCAAATAATATATCCTTAGGAACTTGATCTGTCTTAGTTAAGACAATCACATCCGCCCGACGCAAACCACTCAATGGCTCTCGTAATAGCCCGCGTGGCAATACATGACCATACCCAAATGGATTGGCTGCATCAATCAGAACAATGTCTAAATCACGACTAAGCTGACGATGTTGAAAGCCATCATCAAGTACTAGTATATCACTACCTAAAGTGGCTGTCGCTAACTGTGCTGACTTAACCCGTTTACGACCAATAACTACGCTCGTATGACCTAAGCCTTTACCAAGAAGCCACGCTTCATCACCACTAACAGCGGGCGTTACTTCTAAGCGGCCACGACGAGACACTATGATAGTGTCTTCATTATCTTTAGCTCGATAACCACGGCTTAAAATTGCCGGTGCATAATTCGCTGTTTCCAAATATTGGCAAATATAGCGAACCATCGGTGTCTTGCCAGTACCACCAGCCGTTATATTGCCAACGCTAATCACTGGTACTGTAGCACGAACTACACCTTCTTGCTTATCAAACTTCTTGTTTCGCTGTTTTACACCTTGCTCATAAGCAGCACTTAATACGCCTAAACCAGCGCGTGCTACGCCAGCAAGCGGTCCTTTCGCTTTACCACTGACTATCTGTTTAAACAATCGTTCCCCATTCATGAGCTTTACCTCCTTTACCATAGATAGCATTCATAACTTAACTGTCATCTATGGAATAATCTGGTGTGATTCAAAGAGTTTGCGCAACTCTTCTGTATTACGCTGTGTAGCGCCACGATTTTCATGGATAATATCTAAACAATTCTGCCCCATTGTATCCCGTAACTCTTTATCACGGCATAAGAGCAACATAGTATCTACTAATTCTCTAGTATCTTTTACCATTAAGCACGCATGACGCGAACTTAATAGTGCATAAATTTCTTTAAAATTAAACATGTGAGGACCTACTAATATTGGCTTACCATGGGCTGCTGGCTCCAATATATTATGACCACCAGTTTTAACTAACGAACCGCCTACAAAAATAATATCACCTAAACTATACAGACGGCCTAATTCACCGATAGTATCTAACACTACTACTGGGGTTTTTACATGCACAGGGCCTGTCATGGTACTGCGGCAAATAGCTCGTAAGCCATTTTTCTCAGCCAACGCTTTCACATCATTACCTCGCATAATTTCACGAGGGGCTATTAACAAACGAGCTTCTGGATAGGCTTTTAAAATTTCATTGAAAGCCGTCAATACCGCTTCTTCTTCACCACGATGGGTACTACCAGCTACGATAATTGGATGATTACGCCCAAAGCCAAACTCATCTTGCAATTCTCGCTTTTCCGCTTCCGTAACTTGTGCATACGTTTGGTCATACTTAGTATTTCCCGTAATGGTAATTCGATCCTTATCAGCCCCTAAGACCTGAATATATTCAGCATCTAACTTAGACTGCATGCAGAAATACTGAATGGAGGCTAACATCTCTTTTGTAAAAGAGCGAATCATCATATACCGTTTCATACTGCGATCACTAATACGACCATTTACCATCATTACTGGAATTTTTTCTTTTTCCGCAATACGCAAGAAATTCGGCCAAATTTCCGTTTCTACCAACAAAATAGTAATAGGCTTAATCATATCTAAAATGCGCTGAGTTAAAAATGGTAAATCTAAGGGAAAGAAAATAATCCCTTCCGCTTCTGGAATAATACGATGTGCCATAGCATGTCCAGTTGCTGTAACTACAGATACTACCACTACCGCTTCAGGAAATTTTTTCTTAATATCCTTTACAATCGGACTCGTAGCTACAATTTCACCAACGGAGGCAGCATGGACCCAAATCGCACGACGACCTTCAATTTTGCGCATCAAAGAATCTGGCATAAAACCTGCACTTTGCCGAATACGCTCATAGAACCCTTCTTCAAAGGCCAAGCGGTATAGGATGACTGGGATTAGCCCAATCCAATATATAATTAATAATATGTTGTATACCCAATACATCCTTATTGTCCTTTACTTGCAAATTGCACCGAATACAAATGTTTATATAGCCCGTCTTGCGCTAATAATTCCTCATGCGTCCCCACTTCTTCAATTTGCCCTTGTCGTAATACTACAATTTGATCGGCATTTTTGATGGTGCTCAAACGATGAGCAATAACGAAGGCAGTTCGTCCTTTCATAAGACGCTCTAATGCTTCTTGTACTAATTTTTCACTTTCCGTATCTAACGCTGACGTCGCTTCATCTAAAATGAGAATTTTCGGATCTTTTAGAATCGCCCTTGCAATTGCAATACGCTGACGTTGCCCCCCCGATAAGGAGCTACCTCTTTCACCAACAAAAGTATCAAACCCATCTGGTAATTTTTCAATGAACTCCAAAGCATTCGCCGCTTTAGCTGCTTCATATACTTCTGCTTCAGTACCATCTAAACGACCATACAGAATATTGTCACGAATCGTTGCATTGAAGAGCATAGTTTCTTGCGGCACTAAACCAACTTGCTCACGTAAGGATGCAAAGGTAACATCACGCACATCTATACCATCAATACGAATCGCGCCTGAAGAAACATCATAAAAACGAGGCAATAAATTAGCAATCGTCGTTTTACCCGCCCCAGAAGGACCTACAATAGCGACAATACGGCCAGCTGGTACATCTAAATTCATATTTTGTAAGGCTAATTTCTCACCATCATAAGAAAAGGATACTTGGTCGAATTCTACATGCCCTGCTACTTCAGGTAATACAGTTGCATTTGGCTTTTCTTTTACTTCAGGCTCTGTATCTAATATATCAAATACACGATCCCCAGCTGCCATAGCTTTTTGGATATTGCCATATACTTGACTCAATCGTTTCACAGGATTAGATAAATTAATAGCATAAATTAAGAAGGCAATCAAAGAGCCTGCTGAAATAGCACCGGTTACAACAGAATAGCCACCATACCAAAGAATGACCGTCACAGCAATGGCTGCTGAAAATTCTACTAAAGGACTAAGCAAACTAGATAATTTAGTAGCACGCATAGCGGCTAAAAAGTTCCGTTGATTTTCCTTTTCAAAACGAGCCACTTCGTGATTTTCACGGGCAAAGGAGCGAACTACGCGAATTCCTGAAATAACTTCTTGTAATAAAGACGTAATATCAGCAATACGACCTTGTACATCATGCCCTGCAGAACGAAGCTTCTTCCCAAAAATATTAATTAAACCAAGGACTACCGGTACAATAATCAAGGTTACTAAAGTCAATTTCCAGTCAATTAAAATCATGGATACTAAAGATCCGATTAATGTAACTCCTTCAGTAATAAAAGATACTAGATTATCTACAATCGCAGTCTGTAAAGCGCCTACGTCATTTGTTAAATTACTCATCACTACGCCTGTTTTACGGCGATCAAAATACGCCTGATCCAAACGCTGTAAGTGCTTAAATAGAGCTTCACGAATATCTATAATGACCCGTTGGCCTATATATGACATAGTATAGGTTTGCCCATAAGTAGCAAAGCCACGAATTAAAAAGACTGCTAAAATCGCAATAACTACTAAATTTAGCATTTCTAAATCTTTGGCCTGCAATACTTCATCTACTACATTTTTTATTAACCAAGGTACGACTAAATAGGCGGCAGCAGCTATTATCATGCAAATCAAGCCAAATATTAAACGGCCTATATAGGGTCTTACATAGACTAATAATCGTTTATAACTTCCCATTCATATCCTCCGTAGCCACGTTAGCCTGTGCTACCGTAGCAATCAATTTAGCCACGCGCTGTACCGCCCCAGCCCCACCTAGAGCTTCACGAACTGAACGCAAATCAGCAATCATCGTATCACGTCTAGTTGTATCCTCTAATAAAGATTCTAATTCCTTAGCAATATTAGCTGGGGTTACCGCCCCTTGTAACAATTCAGGAATGACTTCACGGCCTGCTACAATATTAGGTAAACCTACATGAGACAAATTAACTAATAATTTTCCCAAGCCATACGTTATTGGAGATAAGCGATACAATAAGATTGTAGGCAGCTCCATGAGTGCCGTTTCTAACGTGGCCGTGCCTGAAGCCGCTAAACAAACATCACAGCATTGCATCAAATCATAGGTATGATCTTCGGTAATCGTAACAGGCACTTTATATTTTTTAGTAATGCTTTCTAATTCTTCTTTGTCAATCGTATGAGCCCGTGGTAAATAAAATGCCAAATTTGGATGTTTAGCCATTACTAGTTCAGCACCAGCTAACATACGGTCTAATAAGCCCAAAACTTCTTGTTTACGACTTCCAGGCATAAGAAGTACACACTTTGTTTGAGCGGGCATATTAAAATACGCAACCCCTTCTTCATAGGACATAGTGGGTTTAACTATATCAATTAAAGGATGTCCTACAAACTCAACATCTACTCCAAACTCTTGATAAGCCTTAGCTTCAAAAGGAAAAATAGAAGCTACTTTAGTCACTGTCTTGGCAATATCTTTACCGCGGCTACGATGCCAAGCCCAAATAGTTGGTGCAATATAATAAATAACAGGAATGCCTAAATCATGAGCCACCTTAGCTAATTTCATATTAAAGCCAGGATAGTCAACACAAACTAAAACATCTGGCTTTTCACGCAGCATAGTCTCTTTTAAAAAGGTACGCAATTTGAAAAAAGACGGCAAATGCTTAATAATCTCCACAATTCCTATGTAGCCTAATTGTTTAATATCATATACAATCTGAACGCCAGCTTCAGCCATGCGCGAACCGCCCATGCCAAACATGGTAACCTCAGGATATGCGTTTTTTAACGCTTTCGCTACGCTAGCAGCATGAGTATCACCTGATGCTTCACCAGCAGAAAACATGACTTTCATCCGAACCTCCAGACTATTCTTCTTCCGGCCCTTCTACGGCACAAATAATTAACCCCTTTTCATTGGCTAATTGCAGTACGTCCGCCTGCTCTACAAAAATAGTGCGCTCCGCTTCCATGGCCAACACTTTACAATTTCCTTCCAACATGGAGTGAATCGTTTGTAAACCCACCGCCGGCACATCAAAACGCACATCCTGACGTGGCTTAGCTGTCTTAACAACGACTGCGTCGCCGCGCCCTAAGGCGCCACCTCGCTTAATACAAGCATCCGTACCTTCAATCGCTTCAATGGCCATAACAGCTAAATCCTTAACAACTACAGTTTGTCCTATATCAAGGCCACCCATTTGCTTGGCCACATCAAAGCCAAATAGAATATCAGCCATCTGCTCTTTAGACGGTTTTGACTTTGTTAGTACGCCTGCTTTAGGCATTAATGGTTTCATATAAATCGTTTGATCCACTACATTAATACCTTCTTTTGCCAACTCTTCAACAATCGTAAGCATAATGGTATCATCTTTGCGATTACGCAATTTGGTAAGCAAACGAATCGTTCGTAAATCGGGCATAACTAAACCCTTAAACAAAATTTCCTTGGTCACCTTACCAAGCATAGTTACTTCAGTAATGCCTTCTTTGTGAAGGGTTTTAAATATTTTATCGATTTTAGCTACATTAATTTCATAGAATGCGTTAGCTTCCTCTGCTAAAGCAGGCTCCGTATCAGGAATCACTGCAATAACAACGACTTCATAGCCTTCTGATTGTGCAGCTCGTAAAAATTCCAACGGCAATTTGCCTACGCCAGCTAATAATCCGACTTTTGCCATTATTTCCTCCTAGTGTTTTATGCGCTACTTAAAGACACACTACACCATATTATACAACGTACTGTGTTTATAGGTCTACTTTTATATAAAAACGGGCAATAATGCGTATTGGCCATCTTTTGCATCTTGATTTAAAGTCTATAAAAAAGACTGTTTTCTACACATTTTTTGACGTGTTTTTGCCGTCAAAGTAAAACAGAGGTAGCACGCATGCCACCTCTGCAGACCGTTTGCTCACTACTTGGTCTAACTCTACTTACATTATACATTACCATTGTGCAACTGTATAGAGCATTGTTGCACCTTTAATTTTGCCATCAGGTTTAAAATGTACCATGCTATCAATCCTACCTGCTTGGTAGCCAACAGTAGCATAAGTCTTATCATCAATCACAGTCACACCAGCTTTTATTTTATGAGCCTTATTGAGATTGATTTTATACACATCAACCTTTTGCTGTTTCTCATTAGGCGTAACTACAGTGCGGTCACTTTTAGCTGTAACTGCCACGGGCAACGACTCGCTTTTATTATTAATAGCCTGCTGTGTTTGTTTAGATGCTGTCATAACGTCGGGCGCTTGTACATAATAACTTACTACAGGCTCCTTTACATGTTGTATCTCACGATGGATTTGCACGGCCGTAGCAGGTGTAACATTGATGGCTTTAGACAATGCGTAGGTATTATTAATAGTATCGGTAGTAACTATTTTAGGCTGTTGTTTATCACCTGATTGCTTGTATCCCACAACTAGCACAATTAACACTACTGCTATAACGCCTATAATCACTGTCACAGCGCTTTTATGTTGGCTTAGGTATAATTTAACCTTGCTCATACAATCACCTCACACAGTGCGACTCATGTCGTATAATTGACCGTTAATATTAGCGGACATTGTGTATTGCCAAAGTTTAACACGTGGGTCCTGCCAATCCATCTGATAGTTATATTGAGCGTACCAAATATCGCAACCTAATTGATCCATATATAACTTATTTATTATATAGTCATATGCTGCATACAAACCAGCATTGCTATATCCAGCTTGCCATAATCGATTGATTACGATGCTAGCAATATTAGTTAGTGTTTGATTAGTCGGCATACCGTGGCGCTCCTTATATCCGTCGCCATCTTCCATGTCGTGCCATACGCCAAGCTCTAAGCGGTCTGGTGTGAGTCCACTTTGTCTGAGTGTATCGATGATAAACTGTGCCTCAATCTCAGCAGCAGCCTCATCAAGCGCATATGAGTAATGATATACGCCAATCTGCATACCTGCCTCAACAGCTTTATTGATATACTCATAAAACTTACTATCTAATCCACTTTTGCCATATCCAAGGCGCACTATACAACCATCTACTCCTGCTGCCTTTAATGCCCCGAAATCAACATTAGCATTATGCTCAGATACATCTACAATCTGCATTATTTATTACTCCTCTCATCATCGTCACTGATACCGTTATTATCGCTATCACGTAACTTTGCCCCATACGCAATAATACAAGCCATGACTTGGCCAGTTAAGATAGCATTGATTATTTTAATAGCATACTCAACTACCTTAAAAGCCCAGTCATCAGTGATGTGAGCAAACCATATATATAATAGTAAAAATACTACAAATATCAGTGGTAGTAGAGATACGCCAATCACAATCTCGTAAAATAATAGGTTGCCGATTTTTAGGTCGGCAGCCTTTATTGTTTTGTACACATCTTTTAAGCGATTTATCATGACTTATCGCCCCATAAAATTTTGTTTTCAAGGCGCTGTATACGCTCCTCTTGCGATTCAAGCCTGTGATTATGCTCGGTGAGTGTTGCATTAGTCCGCTCAACACTTAACAAGATTTTTTGGACGTCCGCCGATGTAGTCTGTGTTACCGATTTAATATCGCTGACAGCCTCATCAGTTTTAAGGCGTTTAACCTCGGTCACCGACTGTTTAGCCTCCCATCGGTCAAAGATTACGGTCTTAATAAACCAGCCTAAAATAGTTGCTACACCTAGCACAACGCCAACTAAAGACGACCACCATGCGAGGTCATACATTGGATTATCCATCTTTGCTCCTTTATCTACTAACAGGTTGCAAGCCTAGCCCTCTCCTAGCTGCGTTAACTTTTTGAAATTCTATAACATCCAGCTTTTCCCTCTTTTGCTGGGCAGAGAGCCTTTCACTCTCCCTAATTTGTTTAGACGCTTTATTCAATTGTTGTAATTGTTTATGCGCCTGTTTCGTCATATTATAGGACCTAGCATCAAACCCCTCTTGTTTTTTGCCAGTTAACTTCGTAGCATTAAGCAGCCCTTCCTGCTTATTATATTCATCATATAATCGTTGTACACTTTCACTACTTTTATATGGCGTTGTTGTAAAATTTCTAAGAATCGGTGCCTCATTTGCCTTCTTAGCAGGTCTTGTGTCAGCTACTCCAGTAATACTATCAATACCTTCTAATACGAGACTGCCCGCAGTCCCTGTATAGCCTCGAATAGTGTTATCAATCTTATAAGGGGAACTACCAATTTTATCTCCAATCCATGTACCGTCTAATGCTTCTCCTGCTTTTCTAGCAACCCAAGATGTATTATTTCCATATTGATATTTGCTTGGTAATTTTTCTTGATACTGAGGTACAATATTTCGCTGAGTAAAGAAATTATAGTTTGTCATCCATTCTATTATGGGTGCTAATCCCGTTGGAATTATACTAGGAGTGAACGTATCAATAATTCTAAGATCTAGTCCTTTAAACGCCTTTTTATCTCCATAAGCATATTGCATAGCACGTTCTACTGTAGTACCAAATAAAGCCCCCAATTCAAAAGGCTTAGGAATTTTTATAAATCCACCTTTTGGTAATGGCATATGCCAATATGTATCTTTTTCCCACTGTGGTATTTCTTGGTATTCAGGATTAGGCAAATTAAGTAACTGCAATGCAATAGAAGGCATTGTAATTAAAGCTACGGACTTAAATGTCATTCGAGCAGGCTGTTCTTTAAATGCTCTAACCAACTTATCATTACCTTGTATAGTGGCATTAAAGAAAGCAATTGTTTTATTCAAAGCTTTGGTATTTGAACCTGTCCGACTAAAATCTAATGTTACATCTCTAGCATGTATAGCCGCCTCACTATTACTTATGTATTGTTTTTTACCATTAAAAATACGATTCCTTATTCCCGTGTGACCTTTCTGAGCATTAGCAAATTCAGCTACACGGGGTGCCATTTCTACCGCTTCATTTAAAGCTTGTAATAAGTCAATTGGATGTGATAAACGGTCTTTTAAAGTCTGTCCCTTACCTGACTTCAATAACGACCTTACTTTATTCCCTGTATAATCTCTATCGAGACTTACACGAGTAGAATTACCTGCACGCTCCGCTAAAAACTCACGAAATACTTTATCTTTATTCAACACATGCCTCATTCCTAAAATATTATCAATAACAGGAATAAAACCATGTTTGCTAAGCAACGTAGCCGTAACCGTATCACGAATTAAGTTCGCAATTACGAAGGCTGGGCTTAATTGAGTAGCCCCTGCTCTTAACCATTTCGTAGGATAACTAAAAATTTTTGTTACGGTGTTCATAGATTCTGAATTCATATTTT
Source organism: Veillonella intestinalis (assembly GCF_943192895.1). Classification (NCBI taxonomy): domain Bacteria; kingdom Bacillati; phylum Bacillota; class Negativicutes; order Veillonellales; family Veillonellaceae; genus Veillonella; species Veillonella intestinalis. The sequence continues at coordinate 62,357 of NZ_CALPCB010000011.1, forward strand.
TCATGATTTTATATATTTCTGGTGTTGTTTGATACACCTGTTTTTCACCATTTTTAAATACATAAAAACTTGAGTCGTTCGCAGTAGCGGTCCCTTCTACTTTTTCTACCAGTCCACTCATTCCATCAAGGTCAGAAATTTTTACAATCGCCTTAGCTACTCGATTTCGTTCAATCGCTTTGACCGTTTCAATTGTATTTCTAATTGTTCCTTCAAGAGGATCTATAATATCTCGGCTACTTCCTTTCATTTTCTTAACAGGAGCTTGCACATTCATAAATCCATTACCGCTTTTACCAAAATCTTGGATACCCTCTTTCCCAAAATCTCGGAAAAACGGAACATAGTTAGGATGCTTTTCCCTCATTGCATTTACTGCTTCACGAGTTAACATACCTTCGTTTACAAGCAATTCTAGTAGTTGATTACTATAATGTATCATGCGTTTTTGAGCTTCTTTAAACGCTTTCCCATCTGGACTGCTCTCATATTTCTTGATGGCGGCAATAACTTCATTCATTTTACGTTCAGTAAATATTTTTTCTTTCGGATGAGATAAATTCCACTTTAAAATATCTAAATCATGTCTTGCTGTTACATATGTACTAAAATCTTCATGTTTTTCCTTGGTTATACCTTTTAGAGCGTCTTTAAGTGACATAAAGTCTTTAGTAGAGTATTCAAGCATGGCCTCTGCTTTACCTTGAAACCCTCTATATAACCATGCCTGCATAAACGGATTGTCTTCGGTTGCTAATTTTTTACCCGTTTTACTTTCCACTTCCTCAACTAAAACTTTTAACGGATGATATTCATCAACTGCTTTAGTGTAAAACTCTTCGTGTAACTTCTTAATCCCCTCTTTAGGATTACTCAAAAAAGATTTTACAGCGGACTCTTTACCACCAAAACTAATAGACCCTTTTATCCGTTCTTCTGGATGTTGTTTATACCACTGATGCAATAAAGCACTTACTTTTTCTACACGAGCATTAAGTTCTTTATCTCTGGCTAACAATTGCTTAAAAGTATCATAGAATTGTGGAAAATCCACCTTTGCTCTTGACCTATTAGTTGTATAATCGCGGAAAAATTCAGCAAAGCCCTCTTTGGCTATACCAGCCTCACCTAACTGTTCATACCCCTCTCCAAAACGATTACGAGTATTCTCAATCAATTCAGGATATAGCGCTGCATTGTTTTTAGTAAAACTAAATTGCTTATCAATATAATGCCCTAGTTCGTGAGCAACCGCTTCAAAATCACCATAATTACGCACACGTATTGCATCAGTTCGTGTATTATAAAAACCCTCAACTCCACGTTTACCAATACGACCGTGACGAATTTCTTTGAAGTTTTCATCAATCGCCTTAAAAATTTCTTTACGTGAAACTGCTCTATCCATACTAAGGTTTTCTTCACCTTTCACGTACCTATATGGTGACTTAGAATTATCAGAGAAGTTTTGTACTTCATCGGGCTTTACTTTTTTTGTTCCATCTGCTATATTTAAATTGCTAGATGGGTGGAGCTGAGTATCCAGTGGAGAAACCCTATCACTAGAGGGCGGACGGCGATACTGCGACAGGCCGCCTCTTAATTCATTTCTAATACTTTCGCTGACGAATATTATTTCGTTGGCTTTTTTAGTATCAGAAATGAATTTTTTTATTGCGTGATTTCTTTTTCTTGAACCATCAGAAGCTACATGCGATGAAATAATTTTACCTTTATCAGCATTATCCAGACTTACTATAACTTCATGATTAATATCATCTACACCTTTCCAGTAAGCCACATATGCATTACGCCCATTAGCCTGACGCAAAATCAAATCAGGATTACTTGCTGTTTCCTTAATGAGCGATGTAGCAAATGCTCTTTTAAGACTTACACCGCCTTCACCGTGTCCACGCATAAACGCATTAGCAACATTATCAAGAGCATTAACATTATCTGCATCAAGCATTACTTTTACTTTATTGCCTAATGGATCATTGACCCCATCTTTTAACTCAACAATATTTTTCTTAACTTGTTCAAACAACTCTCCCTCTGAGTATTTTGCATACTCTGCTAATTTTGCTTCATCGTATGCCCTGAATTTAGGATTAATCTCTTTAGATTTAATTTTGTCTGCCAATTCAGCTGGTTTTATAGCGTATTGATATGATGATTCAGAATTAGCGTATTTTTTTTGCCCTTTTTCTACAAAAATACCTGGACCCTTGCCTGAGTTTTTCCGCATATACTGTACATCTTGGTCTAAAATCTTAGCTTTGTCAGGATTAAAAATAACAAAGTTATTGCCTTCGGTTAAATCATGGTAACTTAAACCATCTACACCGTGTACATCTAAATAACGAGATGCAGCGACATCATCCCCTAAGGCCTCACGTAACCCCTGATAAATATCACGCCCATTAAGCGCCTTAGCTGTGGTTTGCTGTTTAAGATAGTCATCAATCAATAGCGATGGTTGCTGCTCTATCATATCGGGTGTTAACGCATTAACCTTGCGACCGTTAGCCTCAATCGTTTGTTGTTGATGTTTGATATCCTCTAACTGCTTATGTAGATTATCTATAGCCTTTGTTACTGTAGCCGTATCAACGACTTTGTTATCAACACCTGCTGTTTTAAGTGCCGACTTAATCTTTAACGAGCTTACCGTCTCCCCATTTAAGTAAGCCTCTAAATTATTAGCCTTGCTAACAACAAACTCCTGTCGTTTGCTAATCTCTTGATAATCATCCAGGTACTCTCGGTATCCTGTCTTATCCTTGAGATAACTAATCATCTTAGCTTTAGCCTCACCACCAAGATTATCAATAGCTGTTTTGATGTTGTTAATTGTTATTTGGCTATTTTTATTTAATGGATAATTTTCATACAATAAAGTATCGTTTTCGGGTATATCTACCTTTTTTAGGTATCCCTCGCCCGTTTTTTCTTTTACACCGTCACGGTACATCTTTGCAACAGCTTTATCACTTGCAAAATAAGTGCCTGCTCCGTGATTTTGTTGCCCTGCACCAGTATTGGCTTTAGTATTATCAAAGGCATCAAATTTATAGCCAGTGCCATGGTAAGCAATTTGATTTTGTTGTTCTGGCTCTTCAAACAAATTAAAATTCGGTCTCTTCCCGCTCCCTACTTCAACAGCATTTGTTTCATTGCTAAAGTCAATAATAGTGGGATTGTATGCTTCTTCTGACGGCTGATTAAGTCGTTCATTAACTCTATTACCAGTACTTCTTACTGTATCGTTGTGCGGGCCTACTTGACCATCATATACTTCACGTGCTTTTTGCATACGATATTCATCGTTTGCTTTAGCAGGGTCTGGTCTTTCGTAAGATTCCCGTACAATATGTGCCATTTCTTCTACAGTAGCATCTGGATTCTCTCTCAGCCGTTCTAAAGCAGCACTTTCTGTTGTACGTAATTCATGTTTTAAAAAATCAACCTGTGTACGCCAATCGTAAGGGTCACTATAATTCTCCTTAGCAAATTGCATAAGGTCAGTTAATCGAGTATCAGTCCATTGTACTAATCCCTGTGAGCCATAACCATCACCACTTACCGCCTTAGTATTAAAAGTACTTTCTTGTGCAATATTCCCTGTAAAGGCAGCTGCTTCTTTATCCGTTAAAAAGCCGTCACTTCTTAATCTGTCATATATAGCTCGTTGCATATCAGTCGGTGCATCAGCATTCCACTCACTGGCACTACTGTCAAATGCATTGACAGCTTGTTGTGGTTCAGGAACTCTAATGGCCTGTTCCTGACTCACCCCTCTACGTTTTGCAACATCCGCAAATGCATGTTGAATCTGCCCTTTAACAATACCTACTCTTTCTCCTACTGCTGTTTTAACCCGCTTCGGAGTTACTGCTTTACCTGCATGATAAATACCTCGTCCCGCTTCAAACGGAGCTAATACATTATCATAAGCCGCACCTAACCCTTCCTGTCTAATAACATTTACTTGTTCTATAGGATTAGTTACCCATGCTTTTACAGGCTCAACAATTGGATCTAGTGCTACATTTTTTACAGTGTTACCAACAGCACCCGCCCAAGAGCCTCCTGTTTCATTAGCTTCTTGCACATTAGTATCATATGCATTCATAGCATCTCGCACCATTGTTGGTGCCATTGCAACACCTAATGCAGCTCTTACAGGGACAGGGATATAAGGAGTCATTACACCTCGCATAGCAGGTCTCCCTATTGTAGTATCATAGGCATTATTTGCTTTAGTATTAATTTCTTCTTGTGTAGGTGTTGGGCCAGTACTAAATATAGTACCAGCCGTACCCGCACGTTCTAAAGCATTTTGATACTCCATATTAGCGTCATATGCTTCACCTGCCCACTCTACAATATTTTTAGCAGTATTTTTGATAAAATCTCTACCATAACGCCAAGGCTCCGCAAGATTATCTACATATGTCGTTGCAACATCTTTAGCCCTATCTAAAAACGATTCATTATCTTCTACAGGAGAAAAATCATCAAACATATTCACTTTTTCTACGGGTGAAAAGTCATCAAACATGTTTTTCAATTGTATTCCTCCTTATTTATCGTTAGGGACCCATGAACCATAAAATCCTAATCCTTTCGCTATTAACATTTCTACAGTAGCATCATGCCCATACAATTCATAACTTTCCATAATACGCTTCCGTAATCTTTCTTCTTCCTCTTCAGAGGCAACTAAACTAGTTTGTCCTCCTGTTTCACTAATAGTCGATTTAGATTGATTAACAGTACCATTTAATGCACTTTGTAAATCGTTATAAAACGGGCTTTCGTTTTCGAGCGAACCATTATGTTGCTCCATCCACTTATTATGTAAGCTTGTTAATGATTGTAATCTCTGATTAAGCGATAATTTATCAACTTTTGCTTCCTGAGGCGGTAAAAATCTGCCAAGATAATCATTACTACCATCAGGTCCCACCATATAGCGGTCACCATTTTTCATTTCAATCATTTTTCGTCCACCATGTTGACCTACAGGAACTAGTTTTCCTTCATCATCATATTTCCAGAAAATACCATCATTAGTGCTAGTAAAATGGGTTTTACTATAAGACCCTAAATCAGTAATCTCTCCTGTATCACCGTTAACTCGCACAAGACGACCATTAGGTGCAAATGTGTCCTTAAAGTTAGGTTTATTAATAGCTGCTGCACTTGCAAGATTATTAATATCAATCCCCTGTGCCCCAACCTTTTGGGCTAAGGCGTTATAACGCATTACTGCACCATACATGCCTTTAACCTTAGATGAGTTATACGTATCAACTACGGTATTGCCATCTTTGTCAGTTGTATACATCAAGTTATTAATAATGTCTTGTCTCATTGGCTCAAGCACATCATCAGTAAATTTATTAGCATACTTCTTGTATGCACCTTCAACATTTTCTTGCATTCTATTATTTGCAAACTCAAATGCATCTTTCGGAGACATACCCGCTTTTACAAGAGCCACAACATCTTTACCTCTTTGATATCTATAGTTTTGCATAATAGCATTACGGTCAGGTATACCTAATTTACTAACTTCTTCTAACTGTTGATGCATTTGTTTTTCAAATGTATTATTAACCATTGGGTTTACAACATTAAAGTTCATAGTGTTGCTAGCTTTTGCAGGTCCTCCCCCATTAACGCTAGCGCTTAAAGGGGTTACCGAGGGGTTTGGCCACATCCCTTGTGGCTGTGTAAACCCTCTCAAATTAGCATTAACTTGCAAAGGCTGTGTTGTTTGATTAAATGACTGTGTAGCTTGTGCAAACGGCTGTTGTTCTTTTTGCTTTAATACTGTTTGCCATAACCCCTCGTTAGCTTGTAAAGGACCACTCGTAAAAGGCTGTTGCAATGTATTATAAAATTCTGTGTTACTTTCCTGTTGTGGTCGAGTATATTGAGCAATGTTATTTTTAGCATTCAAAGCCTGAGCAAATAACCCTTGACTTTGTGGTGTATCAAATGTAGCTTGCGCATTAGGTCGTGTATACTGTGCAATATTATTTTGCGTATTCATTCCTTGTTCCCATAAACCTGGGGTATTCGCATTATCTGAATTCCAGTTATAACCGTCTCTTAACCCCATTTCTTTCCCTAGCTTATTGTCTTGGATCCGCCCCCAACGATGAGCGAGCCACATTCCAGTTAAGCGCCCTAAGGCTTCATCTGTCATTCCCATTATTCTGCCTCCGTTTCTACCTTTTTACTACGGCTTTTACGCTTAGGTTTTTCTTCTACAGATTCTGTTACTTCCTTTGTACTTTCCTCTGTCACTTCTTCTGTCGTTCCGTTTGCGATTTTATCCGCCTCAGTTAAACCCTCTGCCAATACTCCATTTGCATAAAATGTATTAGCACCGTCACACTCTAATACATATACCTGCTCATCGTTACCCGTTGCTGTAATCTCGGTAACACGATCATAATCATGTACCGTCATAATCTCATCACCAACAGCTAACTCTGTAAGCACTTTAAATCCATCACGTGTCATAAACTTTTCAGAGTCTGTTGTATTAACATTGGTGCGTGTCGTTTTAAGGTTATAAATTGGCTTAACACCCATGTCATGTAATTTGATGACATTAATTACACCACCCAACGTAAGCACTTGGTCCCCGTCTTGGATTGCCTCAATGTTAACCGCTCCCGTAGGTGTCGCAATCTCTGTGCCTGCCGTAAAGCAAAAGCCACCAACAAGCCCTGTAAAAAAGTTACCGCTACCTTGTTTTTGTGTAGTTGTTGTATTGCCACTACTAGCTCCGTATCTTGCTCTCATCATTGACTCCCATAAATTACTATTTGGATTATTTAATGCTGCACTTAATTGGTACATCTGTGCAGGATAAGCTATCGCATTAAGCTGTGCTTGACCGCCATATTGCAATGGATTACTTGCGATAGTCTCAGCTTGGTTTGCTAAATTACTCCCTGTGCTAATCCCATTAAGCATATTGGCGTATGACTGATTAGCTAATCCTGCTTGCTGTGCTAAACCACTCATATTGTTGGCATACTGATTAGCCCATAAACCTTGTTGTGCACCAAGTCCGCTAAGATTATTAGCAAACCCATTACTTGCTAAGCTTGCTGCTTGACCTAAATCGCTAGCATATTGACTAGCTAATGTATCACTTGCATTTTTACTAATGCCGTTAAATGCCGTGTCAGCTTGACTACTGTTGATAACACCACGACTAGCTAAATTAGTTAACGCATTGCCTACCGTATTTTGTAGTTGACTATTTAAAGCGGTCTCACGGTTTTTGCTGTACTCGCTAGGCAGTTGACCATTAGCAATACTTCCATAGTTGCTGTTAAAATCAGCTAATGCATTTTTATATTGCTCGTTAAGCGTATTAGCTGTATTATTCATAGCCTGCATATTTTTACCCATACTACTGCCATATTGTGCATTAGCATTAGCGTTATTAGTCATAGCACTTTGAGTTTGACCACTCATATTATTAACATTGTTTAGATTATTATTATTTTGACCAAGATAACGATTGTACAAGCCTTGATAATCTACATCTAACTGTGCCCCACTCATGGCACGATTACCCATTTGTAGTGCGTTGTGTGCTGCTGGATTAGCAGCATTAATATATCCTAATTGATTAACTAATGCTGACTGCTCCTCTTGCGTAGCGGGCAATAACTTAACACTAGTAGATGACTTGCTCTTACCCTTGCCACCACCGCCAAATAACTGCAAATTAAAAGTAAACATATAATCTCCTCTCTTAATGCACATCGTCATATGTTGCAACAAGTGCATAATATTTTTTACCTCGATACTCATAATCCTGATTTGGTAGTCGTTGCATATGCCATTTACGCATATGCGCCCGAGGATTACGAGTAGTAAAGGTCAGCACATACTTAATGTCATTTAACCGCATAACCTCTTTTACATAAGTGGCCATAGCCTTAAAAAAGCCATAGGTTTGCAATAAGCACATATACTTTTGACCCTCAAGCTCTTTTACACACCAAAACAAAAATCCTTGCTTGTCAAAAAACTTAAAGTAAGTATAGTCGTTATCGTGAAACGAGCCATCTTTGTCATCAAAATAAAAGCCATCAAGGCTAACAACTTCTTGCGTGTAGCGCTTATAGTCATCAATCATATCTTTTAGCGTGTCTAGTTTCATTAACTCACCCTCTGCCACATGTACACTGCGAGATATGGTTGCATGTTGTTATGTGCTGCATTACCACCTGTACTAGTAATACTATGAGTATGTCCTCCTGTACTATTAGTTGTAAGGGTATGACTATGTGCACCTGCGCTATCAGTCGCTTTATTTCCTCTATAATTATCATTACCATAGCCCGCATTATCATCACGCCCACGCAAAAGAAAATCAGTAATATTATGACTATGTGCACCTGCGCTATTCGTGTTACCAGTATGGCTATGAGTTCCTGCATTATTGGTTCCATGATTGTGACTCGGCATTTCGTTAATAGTCAATTTATGTGTTGCTTCGCCACCTGTTGAACCTGCCTTATAGTTACTGCCTTGAGATAATAAAACTCGACCTTGTTCGATATATTGCCAATTACCAAATCCAAACAATGTATGTGGATTAGTAGACACTGTACTACAATAAATTGAGCCGACTGGATATACTTTATTTAACACATTGTTAATTACCTTATTGACATCATCGCCTAATTTATTAGCTGTAACGCTTTTATCTTTTAATTTAGATGTTGTAACGCTATTATCCGCAAGGTTAACTGTTTGTACCGTACCGTTACCAATCTGATTGCTTGTAATTGTACTATCACTACGATCCAAATATTCAATTTTAATCACGTCAGTGTCATTAGTAGTAACAGCCGCAATAAACACACGCACTTTATCGACCCACTGCAAACCATTATAAGTAAATGATTTGGCTAGCAACTCATTGTAATAATTACTACCATCATCAGCTGCATCAGGAGGACTATTGCTAATAACAGGCTTAATAGTTGTACTATCATAGTTAATCGCACCTGTGCCAATATCATAATCAAGGTATAAATAAGATGTTGTGTTTGTTGGTAAACTCCATGGCGTAACTCTACTAGTAATTGATTTAATATAATCAACCGTGCCATTTACATCAAAGCCATTAGCAAATGTAACTATGACTGGTGCCATTGTGCCATCAATAGACACCGATAGGCTATCACCGCTTAAATAGTTATATTGACCGCCAGATACACTGCCACTCAGCACGCGGTTACGCAATCCACCACCACTACCATTACCGTTTGATTTTTTATCTATTTCATCGGCAATATTTAACATCTCTTGCCGGTTTTTAAGGATAGCCTCACGCCTAGTGTCTCCACTAGGACTATCGTTTAGTGGATATATCTCTTGATATGCCATTTAAACCTCCTCGTAACTATAGTCAAACTGTCTAATTGAGATTGCGCCTTTTTGCACAAATATCTTTATCTGTAGATTACGATTGGCACCGCCACCAATCTTATAAACTTTGGTATACTCATCTTGATACAACAAGTCGCTGTAATCGTGTAATAACGCACCGTCCTCATCATTTAAACGCTCGTCTTTAGATGCAAACTTTATCTGCTTAGGTGTGCGATTACTAATTTGTACATTGCCGTAACCATCAATGATGTTATGAGCTACAAAGTCATAATTCATTAATAAAACAAAGAGTTTAGTCGCTAGCCGATTCCCTGAGATAATAGACGTTTGTAACTGCTTTCCATCATCGGTGTCTAATCGCTCGTCTAACACGCCAATCTTAGTACCATAAGCAACATATACGTCCTTGTTGTAATCCACTACATCATGTAAATCATGTGTTAATTTACGTGATGTAAATACACCTCTGCCATCTTCATATCGAGGTATGTAATGATATAAAAATACTAGATTACCAGTCTCTGGTTTTATCCATATCTGTTTACGACTCGGTACGTGCCACATCTCGCAAGTATCTTTGATATTTTTAATTAAATAAGCATTTATATTCAGCCCTGTCTCAAAAGGTTGAATATTTGCGTATGTATTAGTTGGCATAAATGACATTAAACCACTATCGCCTAGATAGTAGCTGCGGTCATCAATGTTAATAGCACTACCACTACAGTAACCAGTGGTTGACAAAGGTAATACACTAAAATAACCATCAGATGGAGCGCCAACTACCTGATACACCTTGCCATATTGCTTATACACCAGGATAGATTTACCCAAAAAATCCAAAGAAATAATTGTCCCCTGGTCTTTATAGCCCACGTCTACATACTGTCCACTTGATGCATCATTAGTATTATTTGCCCATGATTTATAATCGCCAATAGCACTCCAATACACTCTATGACCATAAATACTAGATACAATCACACGTCCACTATAGCTTGATACAAACTCACATACAGGACTACCCTCAACGGTCGATAGCGTGCCGCTGCCACTAACAGACTGTAGTTTGCCACCGCTTGCGATTAGTACATCACCATCAAATATGTGATATCGTGGCTTGCGTGGACCTGTTAACTGCCCTAACAGCTCATGCTTTTGTAAATCAGTTGAGTATAAATTATTACCACTGTTAAAATAAAACCGCTTACGATTAATGTCATAAAATAGGCTCTCAACCTCTACGCCCGCATCATAGGCTATCCTCACACCTGCTACAGTGCGTAATGCTCCGTCAGTGCGGTCAAACTCGCATTGCAGGGCTTGTACCATGCTCTCTATACCGATGTTTTCAGGCGAGGTTGACCAATCAATACCCAATCTAAAACCACGGGTACTAGCTAATAGTTTTTCACCCATGCTAATACCCCCTTGATTGTTGGATAAGTTGTGTAAGGCTATCAATAAACCCCTTGTCAAAACCTGCATACTCAATCATTAATGACTTTTTCTTAACTAGATACGACACAAGTTGCACTAAGTAATGAGTATATAACTCGGTAAATGGTATACTATCCGTCATATTAGCTATATGGCTCTTTTTAACTGCATAGTATACCTCTTTTACAGGTTGCTTATTATACGTCTCAAAGGATCCATTATTAATCACAATCGGATACCCTTGCTTAGGTACAAACTGCATATAACCAAGAGGTATAACATCGTTATGATTGATAGTCTTACGTTTAATTACCTCTCTGTCTTTGATAGTCGTTAAAATCATAGATAAGTGGTCAATCGCTGCATTGATGTAAGGTATGTACTCTTTTGGATTGTCCAAAATCTCATTTGACTCTAAGTTAATCTCAGTAATCAACTCGCTTACGACCATATTCGTAATACCCCCTTGCCTCTACTACTCCAGTTGAGCCACCACTTTGATTGGCCAACTCACTCAACTGATTGCGCCACATAGCAGTCAATCCGCTTACGTCCATCTGCATTACACGATACACAATATAATCAACAAGCATTGTCTCAATCTCAGCTATATAACCGCTCTCATCATCGAGTGTCATATAATCGACTGTTGGCACATACTCAACCTCAATTGTTTGCTCCACATCACTTTTAAACGCAACAGACTGTAATTGACTAACTGTATAGTCCTCAATCTCTTGACCATCAGCTATTACTTTTAAAATGGCTATACAATGATTAGGTAAATCTACTTGACCTATGCCACTAGCTACATAAGACCGCTTAATATAAGAGGGATAAACGCTAGCTAACATATGATTTAATAGATGATTGCCCTCATTGTAATATTCAAGCAATTTATAGGGTGTATAGTTTTCGTGGCCTGTATCATCAATCTGCATATACGCCCGATTGAGTAACTCTTTAATAACCATATAATCGCTCCTATAAATAAAGGGGAGTCATTACAACTCCCCCTCTCAAAAAAACTAATCGATTTTACCGCCAGTGATAACTTGGATTACGCCATAATCTTTGCTATTATACTTAGACTTTTCAATGCCAGCCATAATGCTAATGCCGTTACCTTGTACATTGCCGTAATCATCAGTCTGGCTAATACGGCGTGGCTCGCTTGCTACCCCAAAGCATGCAGCCTGTGTGCCGAGCAATAAGTTACGGTTAATAGTTGCTCCACTAGCGCCACTATTAGCTGTCACTACACGCTCGTACTCGTACAATACTACCCCGTCATACTCCCCAAGTGCCCCGCTAAAAATAGGGTTTTTATCCCCTCGTACATTAGCGTTTTGCTGTGCAGCTTGCCATACTGGGTCATCTTTAAGGTCTCGAGCCGCCCAAGGACTGACTAACATAATGTACTTGTCTTGGCCATCAACTTTGATTGGGTTAACCTTAGGCGCATGCATTTTAGCCTTACGACGAGCAGCGCTAATTAAGCTACAAGTTAATTTGTCAGTAGCTGTTGTGCCTGCTACGGCCCCTGCACTTGCTGCATACATTACCTCACCTGCTGTAGGATTAGCACTTAATTTTGTCATCAAAGTGTCATCTAAGTAATCAGACAACCATTGTGTTAACGCACTTTTGATAAGCGGTAAATTGTCGTATGGCGATTTTTGGTCCTCTGCCTCGTAACGTGTTACTGCGTTGCGGATCAAGTCAACAGGTACGCTAAAATCATAAATGCTTAATTGGTCCTCTTTGCCCTTTAATGTGGCACGGGTACCAACTACCCCAGCCCCAGTCAAATTCATCGCAAGGCCAAATGTTACTTTATCGCCTTTAGCTTGCTTTAAGTCGTTGTTACGATGCACTACATTTTTACCGTCAGTGGATGTAAACTTTTCAAAATAACTCTCTTTCAAACCCTCACGCCAAACCTTGCGAGCCCATAACTTAGGTACAAGATTTGCGGGGATTGTTAATTGATTGGTCATATCTGCCATTTAAAATCTCTCCTTATCCGATTAACTCTTTAATCTGTCGCTGCAGGCTCTCTGGCAACTCTGCCTCACGCCCCTCAGCAACGATTTTTATCAACTCATCATCAGTAATAGTTGCTGCTGCTTTACCGTTACCGCCACCTAATGCACCAGCTTTTGGTAAATCCTTAGCTTTGTCTAAAGGATTAGATTGCGGTGTCTGCTGTACTGCTTGCTCATTACGTTTAGTTCGCAACCGCTCTACAAAATTATTAATGACATCAAAGTCTTGTTGCGTGCCTACCCCATTGTCAATACGTGCATAAGCCGCATCAATAGGGTTAGACTCCGCTCGTGTCATGCTATTAAGCTCATCTTGTGCCATAGCAAACACATCTCTAAAATCATCAGCACTTGTTAATTGGTTGATAAACGCCATGTTTTGGTTACGCATCGCAACACGTTGTTGTTGCTCTTGTGTAATTACATATTTGATTTGCCCTTGTAACTCCATTAATTGAGCATATTTGTCAGGCTCCGAATACATAATGTCATCGACATTATCAATCCCAAGCTGTTGCATAGCAGTTTTACTAGCAAAGTCATTAATATTGGAGACGTCCTGCTCTGATAATGCCATTGGTGTAGATTGTTGCTTATACTCGTTAAGCTTACGCTCCGCCTCTTTACGCCGATTGCGTTCGGCAGCAAGGGCTTTGTTTAAATCACCGTGATTATCCTGTGTAGGCTCATCATCAGCCGTCACTCCGTCATGAGTACCGTCTCCTGTGGGCACATCATCAGAGTTAAGAGGGATATCTGTTTCTGTGCTCTTTGGTTCTTCGGACTGCTTTTCGGGCGCTTCAGCGACTGGCGCTACGTCTTGCAAATCATCGGCTGTAAAACCAAAATCTTCAGCATTTACTACATTGTTTTCATCAGTCATATTCGGTCTCCTTTTAAAAATTAGTTTATCGTCATTAATAAGGACGCAAATTGCAGTTTAACGACGATTGCAAGGTCGCATTGATTAGTTAACGTCAATAATCGGACGAGATAGCAACTCATAAGCCGTCCACTATCATTTGATAGGCTACTTGCTCTGAGTTAAGCATGGAAATCAGTTTTACGTCATGATTAGGACATTGTATTTACATTCGAGGTGGCAATTCTTGCGGTAATTGCTGCGCCTGCTGTTGCAATTGTTGTTGCTGTGCAAAACCCTGTTGCGCTTGCATAGCACTATTTATTTGCAATTGGTCATTACTACCTTGACTCGCTAAACGCTCTGCCATAATCTGCTGTGGCGAGATATTAACACCAATTGTTTGTAGATACTCTGAAAGCGCTTCAGCAGGTAAATCTTTAACGTTAGCACTAAGTCGCACATCTGGCTGTGCAGGTTGACTGCTACGCTCTTTAATGATTTTAAGCATCTCATCCTTGTCTGGAAAATCCATATACTTGATGATAATCTCCATCGGGATATCAGCGCCCGACTGTTTAGCCTCAAGCAATTGATAAAGACTTGCCTTGCGTGCCGTCGCACTCGCCTGTGAAGTCACAATCGTGATATCAAAATCAAATGCCGATAGGTCATACAGTACCTTTTTGACTGGATTGCCGTCCTCGTCTAATTGTGGGTTGCCGTATGGATCTAATTGCTGTTGCTCAACCATAGCTTGATTTAAATTAGGCTCAATGTGAGCAAACTCTGCTTTGCCATCATCGCCTAATATACGCATTGCTTTTGACTCGTTATAATATTGAGGTATTAAACCAGCTTTGCCTTTATCGCCCCATAACAGCAAGACAATTTGACGTTCTGCCTCTTTTGCTTTGTCAAAGATATCCGCTGTTTGTACCGTCGTAACAGACTGACGTAAGTCAATCGCTTTGCCACTCATACTAGCGCTGATAGAGCCACTTAATGACTCTGGCGTGATACCGCTAATCGTGTAAAAATCACTACTTGCTTGATTTTCAAGCTCAATATTGCCAATTGACTGATTAGCGGGTAAACCATCGGTAAATGTTACATTTTGAGGTAAAAATAAGTTAGCCCCTGGTGTAGTTACCTTATCCTTAATCGTCTTTTTAGTACGCTCGTCTTGTACTCCATACCAAAATCTAACACCTAAAGCTTGCTGATTGACGATGTGCATACGCTGACTACGATTTTTATTAAGCTCACGCTGTGCATCTTTAATATCTCGTACAATACCTGCAGGCTCTAGCCTGTCATCATCCGCATCAGCACCGCTGTAATAACAATACTGATACACTAATGGATATCGTCCATGACTGTATGGACTCTCGTTGTCCTCTAGCAACACATCATCAGCAAATGTGGCATAGCGTATCTTAATATCTGGTATTTGTCGCCCCTTAGCATTGACTGCCTGTGCTAATCCATATAACGGACTAGACTCATCAATCACACCTTGACTCGTTACATAAATAGTCTTAGTATCATACACCTTGTACCAATACTGTACGACCCGTACCTTTTTAAGGTCCTTATCAAACCATTGCGGATATGAGTTACTCTCTTGCTCTGTGTCGTCGTATTTATGATAGAGTCGCTCAATCTCATCTACTTTATCAGGATAGACTTGTTTAAGCTTGTCTTTGCTCTCCCATGTATAACGCCCACAAAACATGGCATCGGATAAATCCTCTCGTATACTTTCAGGGTCCTTAAATACATCAAAAGGACTCATTCGTTCAATCAATACTTGACCGTCCATTTTACTGTAATCAAAGTCATAGGATATCCAGTAAGCGCCAAGTCCACATGTCACAACATCTCTAAATACTTTTTTCTTTTCCCGTTGATAATTAGTACGGTCTAATACGTACTTTGTAATACCCTTTGCAACACGACTAACCCTATCGTCCTCCTCACTACGAGGCATAAAATCTGGCTCAGTCTCGTTTTGCGCTGCATAACCACACAATAGATTAACTACAGGTCTAATGCGGTTAATTGTAATGCAAGGACGGTTATTATCCTTTAATTGTTTGCGGTCCGCATCAGTCCATTGATTACCTTGTACAAAGGCATAATCCTCATGCGCCTCTTTGCGCCAATCCTCACCGATGAGTAAGGCACGTTTTACATTGTCTTTTGCTACATAAATATCAAACATATGCTCTCCTTACTCCACCATCTCCGACCCATACATCATGCGATACATATCATCTAACTGCCATTGAGGCATATTAGCTACAAAACCAGCCAATTGTTCATCAGTATATTTTGCAGGTATAACAACGCCATTATTGACCCGCTCACCATACTCACTTTTAAGCACTTTATAAGCGTAATCTCGTAACGCCCTATCACTCATACGCCCCATGCAGTTTGCTCCTCTCTATCACTATCAACATAATGGTATCCATCGTTAAACTCTTGTTTAATGTTGTAAGCAGGCATTGGTCTGCTCATTAATAAGTACCTAAACGCATCATAAGCGTGGTCCTCTTGTTCAGTATCCACGTCCTCTACATTGCGTTTACTATAAGTTAAAGCAGGCAATGTCCTAATGAGATTAGTGCAAGTCTCAAAGATAAACACTTTACGTTGTCTTAATCGCTCGTGGACTTGCATTTTACCTGCTAATCTATCGTTGTCAGCCTTATCCCAAGGTACTCCCTCAGTCGCAAATATCTCCTGTATGGTAGGACCATCATGACCTGTACGTTGCCATATAGCAGGGTCAGCCACGCCGTACCAACTACTCATAAACTTACATTTACGCGCCACCTCACGAGCCGTCTCCTGCGTGCCAATATTAGGCTGTCCTTGCTTGCAACCATATATCTCATGAGTGATAAATATATTGCCCTCATAATCGACTGCTGCACCATACACTGCATACGGTTTAGTAAACCCCCAGTCCATAGCTCGTAGCCGTGTCCAGTTATTAGGTATATCAAACGGCTTAACTACATGTATATCTCGGTCAAACTCCTCAAATACTTGACCGTCGAATATATCCCAATTGCCATCTTTGTACGCTTTACGCAATTTATCGGGCAAGGTATCGAGGTTATCTATATAAGTAGTTGCCAAATATGGATTATCATCAACTCGGGCTTGTACAAAGGCTATTTTATCGGCAAACTGTTGCAAGTTTTTTGGTATATTGCGGTCTATAAACAGCGACTTAACCCACATGTGACCTTTGCCACCAGGATTCGTGCCACCAAAGAATTTAGTGTCCTCAATACCAGTCCATCTAAGTCGCATACGTAAAAAATCAAAGACGTTTTGCTCATTAAGTGTCATCTCATCGATAGCAATCGCTGCAAACTCACTGGATAGATACTTTTCAGGTCTATCTAAGTTGCGAAAACATATCACACCGTTGCCCCATTCTGGCTTTAGCACAAACTCATGATCTGTAGTCTTGTAATCGCCTAGCCACTCAGGAAACTCCATACGGATTTTACTTATCTGTCTATCTTTAAGTGATGGATAGTCCTCGCAGAATATGCCAACTCGTATACCTTGTAATCCAGTTTTTACAAACCAATTGATTAATAGATACACCATCGACCATCGTAAGATATACGATTTGCCACCGCCTGCAGCGCCACCATATAAGATGTACTTGTTATTAAGCACGGCTCTTATAAAGTCACGTTGCCTTGCCGTAGGATTGATTACATCGTTTAGCAAGTTAATACGCTTACTCTGCATCGACATCACCAACTGTTAATAAGACATTATGACTTTGTAAATCCTCTTTGCTTATTTTGTCTCGCCAACTTTCACGACGACGATTTTTAAGCCAAAAGATTAATGCTGTAACATTAGGCGGTTGATGTTTGCGCACTATCTTAGTTACCACAAGCTCAACCTCACCTGTGTCATTGTTTTGTCGTGGCTCTTTAGTCACCTCATCAAAACTATATCCCATAGCCGATTTAATAAGAGTCTCCTCTATCTCATCATCTATTATGTCTTTCCCTTTTTTTAGGGCCTTAGCTATCTGTGGAAACCGCTTTTTCCAATCATACAATGTAACTGCGCTAATCCCCATCTTTTGGGCTATATCCTCATCGGTATACCCATTGCGAGCAAAGCCTTTGAGTAATGTTAAATTATCTGACTCTAGCCATTGTTGATATTTACCTTTTCCCATAGGCTCTCCTCTCTTGATTAAATATGGCGGAACGTGTTGGATTTGAACCAACGAGCCCCATTAGGGCAAAGTGCTTAGCAGGCACTCACAATAAACCACTCTGTCAACGTTCCACGTTTTAGGTAGCAAAAAAGGCACCTCTCGGTACCCTTTTGCTCTTAATGTTAGGAGGATGATAGTTGCTAGCCCCATCCAGCGCAAGTAAGGGGACACAAGTTAATTGGCTGAATACACAATGAAAGGAATGTAGAACTTACAACGTCCCCTATGGTTATATTATATTAGCAATCAAGAGTTGCTATTCTCATCATGAAAAATAGGGCGCAACTTTAATTAGCTACGCCCTCTGCTTAATAAATATTTATTATTTTTTTTGCTACTAATTGTAGTGCCATACTCATAATAACACTGTCAATACGTCTATAGTACGTCTGATGACTAATACACTCATCATCAGCTGTCACTCGCCAATACTCACCATCAACATAACGCTTTAATGCAATACGACGACAATCATTATCAACACTGTCTAAAGCTACATCAATAGCATTAAGCACGACTTTAGGATTAACAATCACTTTACCACAAACCTTTATCGCTTTAAAACGGTTATCTTTTGGCAACTGCACTACTAAGCTATTAATTTGCTGATAATGGGACAAATACCACTCCGCCTCATTTTTAATTTTGCTTAAGTCTATATTAATCACCTCTCAACTATTGCATTATTTGCACAAGTTGGTTAACTTATCAGTTAGCCATTTTAGATATACACTACACTTG
>NZ_CALPCB010000012.1:0-32110 GCF_943192895.1 Veillonella intestinalis
TCAACATCTTTAACTGCTACAGATAAACCATTAGCATCTACATACTTACCATAGGCACCATCGGCACCAGCTACTGGTGCTACATCATTTACCATGATGGCTGTATGATTATTAGCTAACTTTTGTACCTGTTTCAACTGAGCTACGTTAACTGCATCTGTATCTTCAGTACCAGCTGCTACATGAGTAATCTGACGATTTATATCACTATAAATTTTACCTTTATGCTGATAAGCATCACGACCTACTGATACAGCACCATCATTAGAAACATAAGCAGACACTAGGTGATCAATCGCAGCCTCTACATTATTCAATTGTAATTCAGAAGCATCTAAGGCATCTCCAAGCTCTCTTCTAGCTTTTTTTACCTCAGCATTCGTCTTATCCTGCTCATAAAGAGCAGTTAAGCGATCATATTCTGCTTGTTGAGTTGCCACTGTAGCTGCTAAATTATCTCGTTGCTCTTTTAAAGGCGCATATTGTTCACTCACACCAGCAACTTTTGCTACTTCATCGAGAGAAGTAAACTGTGCTCCAGTAAGTGGATTATATCCTAATACCGCTCCATTCGTGCTAGCTATAGAATCAGCACCTAAGGCCACACCGCCAGTAGCAGTAACTGAGGCTTGAGACCCCAAAGCCGTTCCGCGAGTCACCTTATTTACAGTCGCACTATAACCTAAAGCAACAGAATTCGCTGCATCAGTTATGTTAGAACGATTGCCTAAAGCCATACCATATTGTGAATTAGTAGTATGGGAACCATTCCCAAGAGAAACCCCCATGTTAGAATTTTCTACAGTAGCATTTCTACCAACCGCTACGGCAGAATTAGAATTGTTTACTACAGTTTCAGGGCCCAAGGCCGTACCACTGGTAGAGCCTATTACATGAGAATTATATCCAAGAGCTACACCATATTGCGAACTAGGTCCATACTCTTTACCTGGCTCTGGCTCACCTGGACCAACCGCCGCCTTAGGACCAATAGCTATTGCATGGATTGATTGAGCACCAGTATTATCCTCATTACTGCCAGTACCAGTTTCAGTGGAATTTACTGATAAATATTTTACAGCCCCCAATTTATCTGTTACAGATTTAGATAATGTAAGGTTTATAGACTGACCATCTTCAGCTACAGTAGTTGTAATATTACCATCACCGTTGATAGCCAACTTTTGAGTTGCTAAATTTACCTTTCCTTCAACCGGTACATCTTCAGCTTTATTATCTCCAATAATGCTCAAATTTAATGCTTTTAATTGCTTAACATTAACCGCATCATAATCATCGGCACCACCAGCAACATTCGTAATGCGGCGGCGATTAGCCTCTACTGTAGTATCACCAATAGTATATTCAGCATTCCCTACCGACACTACGCCATCTTCCTTGCCAAATGTTTCATCTGATAAATATGATTTTGTTTTTACATCATCAGCAATATAGGCAAGAGAATTTGAACCTAATGCGATAGAGTTATTTGAAGCTGTACGCGCTAGAGAGCCTATTGCAATTGCATTAGTAACTGAATCTTTACCGTCTAGTGTATTAGTAATTGCAAAATCACCAATAGCGACTGTACTTTCACCATACGCACGAGCCCAGTGACCTAATGCGGTTGCATTTTTACCATTGGCATTAGCCTGTTGACCAAGTGCTACTGCATAATGACCTCTTGCCTTAGCTGCAGTACCAACAGCCACTTCATTTGTATCATGGGCTTCAGCACCTGCCCCTAAAACTGTATTCTGATAGCCAAATGATTTCGCCGTATTACCTATTGCAATAGAGTTCTTATACTCTTGATTTGGTTTACCTGAAGTAGTATCATCCTCAGCAATCACAAGCGAATTGTCCGGTATACCTTGCTCTGGAGTTCCACCAGTTTCTGTTTTCTTACCTATGTAAGACGATATACCAATAGCGATGCCATTAACACCTTGAAGTTGCGCTGTAGCATTACGACCAATTGCAATAGAATCATCGCCAGCTGCATTTGCTTGTAAGCCAATAGCATTAGCAGCTAAACCACTAGCACTGGCCTGACTACCAAATGCATTGGCTGCGTCACCACTTGCTCTAGAAATAATCCCTAGAGCCTGCGAGTGCATGCCACTCGCCTGTGCATCAAAGCCTACAGCTAATGAAATTTCGCCACTAAATGCAGAGTTTTGACCAATAGCAACACTCCACCCACCTGAAGCAATTGCTTCAGTTCCAAGGGCTATATCACTAGTATTTTGGGCATCTGCTCTAGAACCTAATGCTACTGTATCATTTGCCTTTGCCTTTGAAGAATTACCAATAGCGACCCCACCTTTTGCAATCGCTTGCGCATCAGGCCCAATAGCAATCGCGTTATTCCCAGTAGCACCAGAATTGTCCTTATTACCTGCTTCAGTGGATTTAATAGATACATATTCAATTGCATTCGCATCTACTTTATTATTCAACGCTTTAAGCTGTGCCACGTTAACAGCATCGGTATCCTCAGTACCAGCTGCAACATTAGTAATCTGGCGAGTATCAGATGCAGTACCTACTGAAATAGCGCCTAAGCCAGATAAATATGGTGAAACAATAGCATTTCTAGCATTTTGACTAGCATAAGCAGCCTTTTCTAATGTAGCTACTTCACTTTTTAGTTGTTCATTATTAGGGTCTTTTTCTAATTCTGCAAATTTAGCATTATACGCTGCTACTTTTTCATTAAAGTCTTTTGTAGCCGCCTCATATTCTGCCGATTTTCCTAAATATAAAGCTATATCTTCTGCCTTATTAAAGGTTACATCATCGACTGTATAACCAAGTTTACCTTCTTCTCTATCAGCTACTGAATATGCACCTAGAGCAACACCATTTTCAACATTACCTTCAGAAGCATAGCCTAAAGCCATAGCTTTATCACTAAAAGCTTCCGTATAGCCACCTAGAGCAATAGTATTTGTTCCCTTAGTTTTTGCATTATAACCTATAGCTGTACCATAACTGCCTTCTGAGGTATTAGCCCATGGACCAATAGCAATAGAACGAGCTCCATCTGCAGTTGTTTTATAACCTAAAGCAGTTGCCATTTCTCCACTAGCTACTGTACTTCTACCTACAGCTAGTGACCAGCCACCATTAGCTTTTGTTTGTGCGCCAACAGCAACACTGCCAGATTTTGTAGCTTCTGCTTCCATGCCTAAAGCCATACTAAATGTATCTGTTGCTTTAGCCCGATTACCAAGAGCTACGGCAGCTGCAGCACTAGCCTCTGAAGTATCACCAATAGAAACAGTTCCGCGGCCAGTCGCCTTAGCTCCAGAGCCCATGGCATTGGATTGGAATGCAGCCTTAGCCCCTTGACCTACGGCTACGCCACCTTGACCTGTTGCTGCTGCACTAGAACCAATAGCTACAGAAAGTCCACTCGCATCACTTGTTGGGTCATTAATATCAAAGGCATTCGCACCATCACCGATGGCCACACTATACCCACGAGCTTTAGCATAGTTACCAATCGCCACATCAGACTGATTTGTATCGCCAGCTGTAGCATGAGTACCTATAGCAACACTGTGTTCTGATGTTGCAGCAGAATTTACACCAATAACAACCCCTTTGCCATCTGTAATATTACTACCTATTACAATAGCATTATTAATACCAGCTGTTACATTAGAACCTAGGGCTACCGTATTATTGGCACTAGCACTTGCATTAGGACCAATAGCTAAAGAGTCTGTGCCTGTTGCCCCTGTATTATCTTTATTACCCGTTTCAGTAGAATTAATCGATACATAAGAAATTTTATTAGCATCTACTTTATTGTTCAACGCTTTAAGCTGTGCTACGTTAACTGCATCTGTATCTTCGGTACCAGCTGCCACATGAGTAATCTGACGAGTAGCATATTCATTACCTACTGAAACAGCTCCTAAGCCTGATTTATAGGCAACACTTAGTTTATTCCTCTCATCTACAATTGCCAAAAGCTCTTTTCTAGCCTGTAATGCAGCCTTAAGCAAAGTGCTATCCCCCGGATTTGCATCAGCAGCTGCTTTTTTCTCTAACATTTCTTTTTGCTTTTCTAGGGCCTGTGTCGTTAATGCATTATATTCATCAACTTTACCTAAATAGGCCATTAATTCACCCTCATTTGCAAATGTGCCAGCCTCAGGTGAATAACCAAATGTACCGGCTGCTCTATCAGCAACAGAACTCGATCCAATAGCAATTGAGCGTTCAACTTCTGCCTTCGCGCCAGAACCAAGAGCTACACTACTACTGCCGATGGCTTCAGTATCGGCCCCTAAGGCTGTAGCATTCTTACCACTCGAATTTGCAAAAAAGCCTAAAGCCGTACTTCTATCGCCAGAAGCAGTTGTTCTAAGCCCTATAGCAACCCCTGCATCATTTTCAGCTTTTGCTCTATCACCAATGGCAATAGAAGATTCCGTTTTATTTTCAGAGTTACTAACAGACGAATTACCAATAGCAATGCCAGCTTTACCATTAGCCGTTACACTTGTCCCTAGAGCAACTGAAGATTCTCCTAACGCCTGACTATTTTGACCATAAGCCACACTATAGTCACCAGTAGCTTTAGACTTCCAACCTACGGCTGTATTTCTAGCATTACCAGATGCATCTGCTTCTACACCAATAGCAATACTATGGTCTGTAGTTGCTACCGAACTCACACCTACTATAATCCCCTTGCCATCAGTGATATCCCTACCAATAATGATAGCATCTGCAATGCTAGCTTTTACATTGGAGCCTAGAGCTACACTATTTTTACCAATAGATTGTGCATTAGGACCAATAGCTACAGAATCAGTGCCTGTTGCCCCTAAATTATCTTTGTTACCTGTTTCTTTGGATTTAATAGATACATAAGAAATTTTATTAGTATCTACCTTTTGATTTAAGGACTTAAGCTGTGCTACATTCACTGCATCAGTATTTTTAGAGCCAGCAGCTACATTAGTGATTTGACGAGTATTAGCCTCTTTTTTTCGGCCACTCTCATCCTTATATTCTCCGTAGCCCACTGATACGGCCCCTAATTTAGATTTCCAAACTGGTGACCCTAAATCTTTTTTACTATTAGGATTTGGATCATATCCGACGACCTGAGAGTTGATAGTTGCTTTAGAATTGCTACCTATTGCTACTCCATCAAGTACTTCACTTGTAGCATTCATCCCTATAGCTAGACCTTGATCTTTCTGCACTGTAGCATTAGAGCCAATAGCAACACCATTTCCAGATGTTTGACTTATTAAATAATAAAGATTATTTTCTGGCTCGCTATTATTATTCTTAGGTGACGGTTTAAAATTTGCTTTTACATCGTCAGTCTTAGATTGGAATTTTGCTTCATTTATAGGATCTCTAGAATATACTATAGCATTACTACCAATAGCAATAGACCCTGCACTATATGTGCTCGCATTAGAGCCAGTAGCTACTGAATTATGCGCATACGCACCAGTTTTACTTCCTAATGCAGTTGACTGCTCACTATGCGCTACCGCATCTTGACCAATAGCAACGCCTCTAAATTCTGATACAGTCCAATTCCCTATAGCTATACTGCCTTGATTATTCGCTTTACTATTTTCCCCTATACTAACAGAAGTTGTCTCCTTACTATAAGCAAGATTCCCAATGGCAATCCCATTATCAGCATTAGCTTCCACACCTATAGCTAAAGATGCTGTATTATTTGCTTTCGAGTTAAAGCCTATGGCAATTTGACCTGCACTATCATCTTTGCCATCATATGCAACCGTGGCTCTATTCCCTAAGGCAATACTCTCATATCCATTAGTTTTGGCCCCTGAACCTATGGCAATAGCACCTGGTTTCTCTGCACCATGATTGTCTTTATTGATAATTTTATCCGCATCTCTATCAGGATTAATAGATACATATTCAACAGAACTACCACTTATATTACTCATTTTATTGGCAATTCGTGTGTCTACATCTGTGCTCAATGCCTGAAGTTGTTTCACATTAACTGCATCATATTCATCAGCACCACCGGCTACACCAGTAATACGGCGGTGATTAATTGGAAACTTATCGTTCCCTAAAGTTAACTCAAAATTATTACCTATGGCTACCACACCATTATCAGCACTAAAGTCTTCATTACTTAAATACGACTTAGCTGCTACATTACCCGTGTAAGCATAGGAATTATGACCTAATGCTACAGAATTTTGGCTAGCAGCAAAGCTAGTAAATCCAATAGCTACACCATTATCAGCTAATGCATGAGATCCCGCACCAATAGCGACACCACTACCTTGAGTACTTGAAAAGCTACCAATAGCTACTGAGTCATAACTTGGATTGACTTTATAGCCAATACCAACCATATACCCATTCTTATTAGGTGTGTCTGTTGTTCCTATATCTTCCCCTATTAAAATAGAACTTACACCATTACTATGTATACTATGACCAATACCGATGGAGTTTGTACTCCCATGGCTATTTTCATCTGTTAATGTTACATTGGTCCCAATAGCGACAGCTCCTCCAGTCATCGATTGGGCTCCACTACCTATAGCTACAGTACTACCACCTAAGGCTTGAGCAGCAGAACCTATCGCTACATTAGCATACTCTTCTTCACTCGCGTTCGCCCCATTGCCAATGGCAACAGCTGATTCACTTTTCGCTACAGAGTCTTTACCTAATGCCACGCCTTTACCGGTACCAGGCGCAGGCATAGCATTACTCTTAATATATAAATCTCTTGTCCAACCTTGTAACTCTGTAATTTGTGAACCAAACTTAGCTACCACAGCATCATATACAGCCTGTTGATCAGCAGTTAAATCAGCAGCTATAAGTCCCCCCCCAGTGTACAAAACAGACGTAGTAGCTAATGTGGCCACTAAAAGCGCTCTTGTTTTTTTATCCATACTAACAAACCCCTTTCGTGAAAATAATCACTTACGTCTCCCTACTTGCATAAACCTATACGAACTACTCTAAAACCTCCCAATTACTAAAGAAAACACAAGTTCATTTTGCAAATAAATCATTCTTTTTATGACTATTATGCACTTTATATTAATATAATGACATATTTGTCAAATTAAATCAAATTTTTCTAAAATTTTTAATTATTTTTCTATACTTTTTATTTATTTTTTATTTCTTTTATTTTCTTATATTTTCTTTAAATTTTATCATTTTATTAATATTGATATCAATTTAATTTATCTCTCACTCTTAAAGTATGTATTAATTTTTCTAATATATAAAATAAATTTTCATTATTTTACCAAAAATAAAAGAGTGATAATTCTATAGAAACTATCACTCTAGCAGATGTTATTATGCAAATAAAAAAATCAATCACTAAATCACTGACTTAATTCAGCATCTTAAAAATTAACAAAAAAATAAAAAGACGAACTCTTTAGTATTCCGAAAAATACCGAACGTTCGTCTTTTTGCAAGTTTGGTGGACGATGACAGGATCGAACTGCCGACATCCTGCTTGTAAGGCAGGCGCTCTCCCAGCTGAGCTAATCGTCCATATGTTGGTGACCCGTGGGGGAATCGAACCCCCGATACCGCCGTGAAAGGGCGGTGTCTTAACCGCTTGACCAACGGGCCAAAATGGTGACTCACCCGCGACTCGAACGCGGGACACCCTGATTAAAAGTCAGGTGCTCTGCCAACTGAGCTAGTGAGTCATGTAAAAAATGGCAGGGGTAAAAGGATTCGAACCTTTGAATGACGGAGTCAGAGTCCGTTGCCTTACCGCTTGGCGATACCCCTATATATACAAAGGACCAAGCCTGTGTTAATAAAATGGCTCCCCGAGTAGGACTCGAACCTACGACCGATCGGTTAACAGCCGATTGCTCTACCGACTGAGCTATCGAGGAATGAAAGTGGAGCGGAAAACGAGATTCGAACTCGCGACCCCCGCCTTGGCAAGGCGGTGCTCTACCACTGAGCTATTTCCGCATTTCACAACAGAAACAATTCTACACCGTTAACGATATTTTGTCAAGATATTTTTACCTCGACACCATTCAAAGTGTCTTGTCCCTGACCGCTTAATAATAATAACAGACAGAGCTAGTCCCTGTCAACACTTTTGTAAAAATTTATTGGCAAAAATTTTACAATATTTACAGCCTACTCAGCAGACTTTTATTTACCCTTCAAATATGGTAAATACATTTGGGATTAGTAAATCCATAGTCCCTAAACCAATGCCCTTTTTTGTAGCTCTATCAGCCTTTTCCATCATAGCCATAACCGCGTCTTCTACAGTCTTAGTAGCAGTACAGTCTTGCTCCGTGCTTTCTACCTTAACATCGTTAGCAGGATGTGATGATGTGGTACCACCCAAAGCAGTACTAGCGCTACTTACACTTGATTTAACTGTATTTACAGCCAATGTCTTGACTAACGTCGCACCTGTAGGCGTTACCAATTCACCAGTAACTGGCGTTACATAGGTAGGAACCCCTTCTAGCAAAGCGGCTGTTGCGGGGGTAGGAATATCCATTAGCCCATGATCACAACGCACCTTACCTTGACCTACATGAAGAGGCGAAAACTTAATACCTGTTACACCGAGATACTCTAAACAACACATAGTTCCTACTATATCAATAATACAATCAATGGCTCCTACTTCATGAAAATGCACTTTTTCAAGGGTAGTTTCATGGACTTTAGCTTCTGCTTGGCCTAAATTTAAAAAGGCTAATAAAGCTTTCTCTTTTACCCAAGGACTTAAAGGCGCCCCTTCAATCAAGGCCTTTATTTCAGGATAATTACGTCGCCCCTTATGACTATGCCAAGTCAACGGATTAAACCAACGGCGTACTGTATGAGCTTGACTATGTAGTTTTACATCAAAGTATGTACCGGTAACACCATTCTTTTCACCAGGCTCACAAATGTACTCAAAATCTCTGAGCCCCAAAGGTTGTAAAGCGTCCTTTAAATACGCAAAAGGTACGCCATAATCTAAGAGCGCTCCGATCATCATATTGCCACTAATTCCCGAGGCACACAGGCCATGTAAAAACTTACTCATAGTCATTTCCTCATCTCAAACTCTCAATACTGCTCAATATCTTTAATTAACAATCCCTAGCTGTTAATAAATCTAAAAAATACGCCACATTTCAATTAAAACAAATACTAACAAAACTGGCAAACACAAACCAAGATAAATCCAAACTATCTTGTGTGTTTGCCAGTATCTAAACGCTGCCATTTGCAACGCAACCATTAAATTACAAAAGTACTTTTAACGGCCATCTTGACGTTTATTACCAGGACCATCTTCAGCCACAGTTACTGTCGCTTCACCAAATGTCTTCATATCATTTAACATATGAAGAGCTGCATCCACTACAGATAAGCCCATAACAGAACCTAAGGCTTCATCCATTTCAAGGTTATAGTATAAGTATGGACTAATTCCTAAAAATTTCATCTGTGCTTTGTGAACTGGCTCATTATAAGCAGCTGATTGGAATACAAAATCCATAACAGCTGGATTAATTGCACGAGCGACTAACAAAGCAGCACCAGTAACAGCATTGTCAAAAACAACGCCTAAACGATTAACTGCTGCCCCTAAATAAAAGCCCACCATAGCCGCTATATCAAGCGAACCTACACATTGCAAAATCTGCAATGGCTTTTCAGGCGTTAACTCATATCTAGCTAATGTAGCGGTTAAACGCTCCGCTTTTTCTTGAATGGATAATGTACATTCATTATCAGTCAATAACTCTGTCATAGGATATTGTGTAATAGCCGCTGTCACAGCAAGTGCACTTAATAGAGTACGTTCCCCTACATTACCAAGAGCCACAGCCTGTACGCCTTTACTAGCCAATTCCTCAGCCATAGCAAAGCCTACTTCTAAAGACGCTTCCATTTCAGCTTCAGTCATAGCCGGACCAGCCCCAAAGAATTTAGCGCCAGACGCTACTTTTTTATTGATTACACCGGCTACTGCCTGAGTGTCCTGTTCTAAGCCCACATCTACAGTATATACCGCTGCATTTAATTTTCGAGCCGCCGCTTCAGTCGCACTATGACCACTGCCAAGACGAGTCACAGCCGCTAAACTGTCCTGCCCTTTAGTATGATTCTGTTTACCGTCAACAGCTGTGTCACCAGCAAAAATAAGCACACTATTTTTTATATGATTTGGCTGTTCTACATTATAAATACCAGCTAAACGAACTGCAATTTTTTCTAATTGAGCCAAACTATAAATTGGTTTTGTTAAATTATCTACGCGAAGTTGGCATGCCTCCATGCACGCTTCGTTTAATGGTTGAATCGTAAACTCTCTCATGCTTGGTGCCCTCCTTCTAATTCTTGATACATGCGGATAGCTAAATCTAACATCCCCATTTGAATGGAGCCACCAGATGCTTCGCCTAAACATAAACCTAAGTTAACATATGCTTCTAAGCCCAGTGTTTTTAACGCTTCTACATGAGCTTTTTCAGCTGAAAGATGGGAAGCCATTACATAATCCATACTAGCTGGTACCATAGTGTGAGCCACTAGTGCACACGCAGTAGTATTAAATCCATCAATAACAACCATAGCATGAGCCGCTGCTGCGCCTAAAATAATACCAGTAATACACGCAAATTCTAAACCACCTACAGAGTGCAAAATACCAAGGCCATCATTTTTATCAATGTCGGCATATTTTACTAATGCATCATGAACTACCTTTTGTTTTACTTTAAGACGTTCATCGGAAATATTAGTACCGCGCCCCGTTGCCTGCTCAGCTGTAATACCAGCAAATTTAGCAGTCATAACAGCACTAGCGGTCGTATTGGCAATACCCATTTCACCTACAAGAAATACATTATAACCTTCTGCTACTTTTTCATTTACTAATGCAATCCCTACTTCCATCGCCTGAATGCATTCTTCCTTAGTCATCGCTGGTTCTTTTAAAAAGTTCCGCGTCCCCATACGAATCTTATTATGACGTAAGCCTGGCACCCAAGTCATATCTGCTTTAATCCCTACATCAACGACTTCCATGTCAGTACCACAATAATTACCTAGCGCATTAGCACCAGCCCCTTTAGGAATCAAATAATTCTGTGTCATACCAACGGTTACATCAATTGGATAGGCACTTACACCCATTTCCGCTACGCCATGATCAGCACAAGCTATAATCATACAACGCTTCGGAATTTCTGGTGATATCTGCCGTGTTACCATGGCATATTGTTTCACCATATCCACTAATTTACCATAACTACCATAGGGTGTTTCACGATCCCAAACTGCTTGTACTGCTTCCCCAATCTTTGTATCTTTAGGGGTAATTTTTTTACAAGTCTCTTCAAATAAGCCCATCGTATCCTCCTATAAGTGGGAAAAGTCATCGCGAATTGTTTTGGCGACTTTCAAGTATGTCTCTAGTGTATCATCATCTGAGGTCAAAAGTAAATTTTTAATATGTAATATTTCATCTTCTAATTGTGATAAAGCTCTAACTACCTCCTGACGATTACTGGTAATAATCTCACGCCACATGGTGGGGTTACCACCCGCTACTCTTGTAATATCTCTAAAACCACCTGCAGCCAAGCGTAAACGCAAGTCTCCCTGCCCATCACCACCAGCTATGGTAGCTATCATAGCAGCCACAGTATGCGGCATATGACTCACCGTTGCCATAAACCCATCATGATCTTCCATAGCAATTTGTTCAACACGGCCACCTAAAAATTCGCCCATTGCAATTAATTCACGAGCACCCGCTTCACTCCAACTAGGCTCCTTATCATCTCTCAAAATAATCCAAGTACAGCCCTTAAATAAATCACAATGAGCCATAGTATAGCCACCTTTTTCAGAGCCTGCCATAGGATGTATAGACACAAAATGAGCTCCTTTAGGCAACTGCTGTTTCACTGTACGAGCAAAATTTGCCTTTGTACTAGACACATCGGTTATAAGAGTGCGAGGCCGAATATAAGGAACTAATTCCTCAAACAGCCTCGCATTCGTATCTGGGGGCAAAGCGAATACTAATATATCCGCTTGCTCCACCACGGCTTTAGCCTCCGTATAAGCAGCAGTAACTGCGCCTTCCGCTACGGCTTGAGCCCCTATATGTGAGCGCCGTGCATACCCGATTACTTCATAATCGGGATGTGACGCCAATCCTTTTGCTAATGAACCACCTAATAAACCTAATCCAATAATTCCTACAATCCGTTTCATAACGTTCGTCCTTCCTTGAGCCCTGTGAGACAACTTCCTCACAAAACTCCCTACTATGCAGGCTCTTCAATGAGCTTGCGGTTCTTCCACTTACCACTGTGCCAACGCCACACAAAAATAATAGCGCGCGCACCTTCATCAATGGCCATGGCAATCCAAATGCCAATTAAACCCCACCCTAGCCAAATGCCTAGGATATAGGACAAATTAACGGCACAGAGCCACATACCAAAGATACCTACAATCATTGGCGTCCGGATATCTCCAGCAGCTTGCAAACATTGTACCATAATAATGTTTACGGTGCGACCAATTTCTAAAAAGATTTCAATAAACAAAATAGTTTTGCCTAATGATATAATCTCTGGATCTGTTGTAAAAAAAGCAAAGATGTAATCACTTAATAAATAAAATGTCGTTGATAAACCAACACTTATCGCCATACCAAGCCACATAGTATGCCATACGCGCGCCGAAATCTCATCTTCCCGCTTAGCGCCAACTAGAAAGCCTACTATAATTTGCGCAGCATTAGCTAAGGCAATCGTATACATATAACAAAACATAGAAATTATATAGGCATACACTTTAGTATTTATAACTATAATGCCAAAAATATTTACCATCTTCATAATGGTAGTCTGAGATAGCTGATACGACAATGTTTCGCCCCCTGAAGGTACACCAATATGAAGCAATCGTTTCAAAGTTTCCTTCGGGAATGGTTTTAAATATGACCAAGATAGTTTAATCGATAATTGGGTGCGGAATAAATAATAAATCAACAGCAACCCAATAGCTTTACTAACAGCAGTCGATACGGATACCCCAAATACACCGAGGGAAGGAATAGGCCCCCAGCCATAAATTAAAACAACATTACTTAAAATGTGAATCACATTCATTACAAAGGCAACACACATAGTAATAATCGGTAAAGAAAAGCCTCTAAAAGTAGCTACAAAGGCGGTATAAATCCCTGTAATAGGAATACTACAAGCTACAATAGTCATATATAAACTCGTATCATCCATAATTTCAGCCGGCACGCCTAGCCACTGAAATAATGTCCTATGAGCCACCAAAATAAACGCCGCTGCACAAGAACTAAATACAAAATTAAAAGCAATACTTACCGTTGTTACTTCATTAATTTTATCTGGATTTTTAGCCCCTAAATACTGGGCTATTAAAATGGTGCTAGCCGTACTCATAACGATAATCAGCATAATAAAAATATTCATAACCTGATTGGCGTTTGCTACAGCCGCTACCGCTTCTTGAGAATAATGACTCATCATAAATTGGTCAATATTCCCAATCAACATTTGTAAGAAAATTTCGATAAAAATTGGCCAGCTTAATGAAACAACCGATAAGCTGGCACTCTTTTTAAAGGATTTCATGCAGTAACCTCAATCGTTAATCCTCAACCCCATATAAAAAGCAGGTGACCGGTGGTGCTACTATCTAGTCCTATGGACACATCGGTCACCCTTTACTTATGTACTAAATTTTGCTTAATGCTTCATGGTCAATCAGACACTGCCAATCGGCAACAAGCTTATATTTTGCATTTGCTTGGGCCACATCCCAATTTTCGCCTTCTGGGAACCAATTGCCTGGCATACAGCCACTTTTAGCAAAATTAATGGCAAAGCCTAATTTGCGCACTTCTTTAGCAGCCCACCAAGCACCAATAGCATCACGACCCACTAAATATAGATTCTCTACATGAGTCGCTTCTAGCCAATGTGCAATTTCATCCCAATATTCACGAGGCACTACACTTTCACTTAAACACTCTTGTAAGCTTTTTCGTGCTGCTGCCAACGTTTCTGGTGTTAACTCAGTCATCGTTCTACCTCCCAATTATTATAAGGTAGCAAAGGCTTCTTCTGCTACAGCCAAGGTCTTTTCAATATCCTGTGGCGAATGCATAGCTGAAAGGAAATTGCTTTCATATTGGCTTGGCGCATAATAAATGCCATGACTTAAATTATAGTGGAAGAATTTTTTGAAGGCTTCCATATCACAAGCAGAGGCATCCTCAAAATTAACCACTGGCTTATCACTAAAGAATAAAGTAAACATGGACCCTACGGATTGCACTTGAACAGGAATATTATATTTAGCCGCCCGTTCACGCAATCCTTCACAGAGCATCTCTGTAGCTTGTTCAATCCGTTTAAACACGGTTGGATCTTGTTGCAAAATGCTAAGGGTAGCCAATCCTGCAGTCATAGCAATTGGATTGCCACTCAAAGTCCCAGCCTGATAAATTGGGCCCGCTGGTGCTACATGGTTCATAATTTCACGGGAACCACCAAATACAGCCATAGGTAAGCCACCGCCAACAATTTTACCTAAGCAGGTTAAATCTGGCTTGATACCATATTTTTTCTGAGCTCCACCGGAACTAGCGCGGAAGCCACACATAACTTCATCAAAGATAAGTAAAGCTCCATGAGCCGTAGTAAGCTCACGCAAAGTTTCTAAGAAGCCTGGCACTGGTGGCACACAGCCCATGTTACCCGCTACTGGTTCTACAATAACAGCGGCAATAGCATGCCCTTCTTTTTGGAATAGCTCCCGAATGGCGTCTATATCATTATAAGGCACTGTCAATGTATCTGCCGCTACGCCCGCTGGCACGCCAGGGCTGTCAGGCACCCCAAAGGTAGCCAAACCAGAACCAGCTTTTACTAATAAGCAATCACTGTGTCCATGATAACAACCAACAAATTTTACAATTTTATCACGGCCCGTATAGCCACGCGCTACACGCAAAGCACTCATGGTAGACTCTGTGCCCGAGTTAACCATGCGCACCATTTCCATATGAGGCATAAAAGCTTGAATCTTTTTAGCTACTTCCGTTTCTAAAAGAGTCGGTGCGCCATAACTAGTGCCACGTAGTACCGCTTCCTGCAAAGCTGCCACTACTTCGGATTTTGCATGGCCCAAAATCATAGGCCCCCACGACAATACATAATCAATATATTCATTGCCATCAATATCATAAATACGATCACCTGCTGCAGAACTGATAAATGGCGGTTCAGAACCTACACTACGATAGGAACGGACCGGACTATTTACACCGCCCGGCATATAAGCCTTTGCTTCAAGAAAGGCTTGCTTCGATTTTTCTAACGTATACATAATTCTCTCCTCATGGTATTAACAACAATGACTACTTTGAAAAGATATTACCGCAACCAACGAGCTACATCAAGGGCATGATAGGTAATAATCATTTTAGCGCCAGCTCGTTTCATAGATAACAAGGTTTCTAACACAATTCGTTTTTCATCCACTAAGCCCTGTGCAGCCGCTGCTTTTACCATAGCATATTCACCACTTACATTATATACAGCTAATGGATAATCAAAGTTATCACGAGCTTCACGGACAATATCCAAATATGAAAGGGCAGGCTTAATCATAATAATGTCAGCCCCTTCCTGAATATCCCGTTCAATCATGCGCAAAGACTCTAAACGATTGGCTGGATCCATTTGGTAGCTTTTACGGTCACCAAACTCAGGTGCTGAGTGAACCGCATCACGGAATGGGCCATAATAAGCACTAGCATATTTAGAGGCATAGCTCATAATGGATACATTAGTAAAGCCCGCTTCATCCAAACTCTGACGTAAGCAAGCAATATGACCGTCCATCATATCAGATGGAGCAACCATTTGCGCCCCTGCTTTAGCTTGACTAACAGCCACTTTACCTAACAAAGGTAAAGTTTCATCATTTAAAATTTCATGATGATCAATCATGCCACAATGACCACTGGAAGTATATTGGCATAAGCATACATCACCAATGACGATTAATTCTGGCACTTCTTTACGAATAGCTGCAATCGCCTGCTGTACAGGCTGTTCCATGTCCCAAGCAGAAGAACCTTGTTCATCTTTATAGGAAGGAATACCAAATACTTCTACGCCTAGAATACCTAATTCATAAGCTTCTTTAGCCATCTTAACAGCTTCATCAACTGATAAATGATATTGTCCAGGTAACGATGGAATCTCTTCTTTAACACCAGTGCCAGGTACAACAAATAAAGGATAGATTAAATCCTCTACTTGCAAAGTTGTTTCCTGCACTAACGCACGCATAGCTGGTGTTGTCCGCAAACGGCGCGGACGATATGTTAAGTCTATCATAAATCCTCGTCTCCTTTTATTTTATACTACCCTACTATTGTAGTACGAATTTACTAATAAGGCTACCTCTGATTAAGAAGTAGCCCCATGAGTCTATTATTCTTTAGTAGTAGCATCTGCTTGTATCATGGCTACCATAGCAGGAATGGTAAATGTATCACTAATTAAATCAGGTTCAATCCCCTGTTCTACACAAGTAGCTGCTGTAATCGGCCCAATACAAGCTACTTTTGCCTTTTTCAACAACTCTTTCCCCGCTTCACCTAATAGTTTTAATGTATTTGTAACGGTTGAGGAACTTGTAAATGTAATATAATCTACCTCATCAGATTGTAATGCCTCTACCAAGGTAGTTGCTTGTGATTCATCAACTAAGGTTTCATACAAACGAGCTACGGTTACATCAATACCACCCTCGGTAAGGCC
Source organism: Veillonella intestinalis (assembly GCF_943192895.1). Classification (NCBI taxonomy): domain Bacteria; kingdom Bacillati; phylum Bacillota; class Negativicutes; order Veillonellales; family Veillonellaceae; genus Veillonella; species Veillonella intestinalis. The sequence goes on from NZ_CALPCB010000012.1 coordinate 16,887, forward strand.
ATTATAAATGACTTTACGCGCTACTTTTGGCTGAATAAGTAACACTTTATCGCCTTCTTTTAACACAGGCTGCAAGGCTTTAACTACAGACTCCCCCTTGTAATCGGCCGGTACAATATCAGCCAACAAGCCTTTATCTTGCAACGCTTTAGCAGTTGCACTACCAATCGCACAAAGCTTAGCTTGCCCTAACACACGACTATCTTTGCCCATTGTTTGCAAGGCTTTAAAGTAATAGCGCACACCTTCGGCAGACGTAAAAATGACCGTTTTAAAATTATGAGAATTTAATAAAATCTCCTCTGTTTTGCGCTCTAGTGGTAAGGCCTGCGTCTTAATAGCTGCTGCTTCGATAACATTAGCACCTAATGCTTCTAATTGTTCGCTTAAAACACTAGCTTTAGAACGAGCCCGTGTTACCATAATTGTTTTACCAAAGAGAGGTTTATTGTCAAACCAACGCAAGGATTCACGTAAATTCACTACATCACCGACCGTAATAATAGATGGTGGTTTAATCCCAGCATTTTTAACATCCGCCGCTACATGTTCCAAGGTGGAAATCAATGTCTGCTGAATTGGTTTAGTGCCCCAACGAATAACCGCCACTGGCGTATCTTTAGGACGACCATATTCCATTAATTTCTGCGAAATCATAGGCAAATTACCTACACCCATAACAAAACTAATGGTATCTACAGACGTAGCCAAGCCTTCCCAATTAATGCCAGACTCGTTTTTAGTCGGATCTTCATGACCTGTTACAATAGCAAACGACGTAGCCATAGCACGTTGTGTCACAGGAATTCCTGCATATGCTGGCGCCGAAATACCAGAAGTAACGCCAGGGACAAATTCAAAAGGAACACCAGCTTTAGCTAATTCTAACGCTTCTTCGCCACCACGGCCAAAGATGAGTGGGTCGCCCCCTTTTAGGCGCGCAACGATTTTGCCTTCCTTACCAAATTTAACCAATAATTCGTTAATCTCATATTGATGTAAGGTATGATGCTTACACTGTTTACCTGCATAAATGAGTTCTGCTTCAGGACGAGCCCAACGCAACAAATGCTCATCAGCCAAATAATCATACACAATGACATCGGCCTTTTCGATACATTCGCGACCTTTCACAGTAATTAATTTATAATCGCCTGGTCCTGCACCAATCAAATATACGATACCGGTCATTGCAAAATCCCCTCCTGAACCAACTCTTCAATAATATGTTTGCCCCCTTCTTCAAAGAGTGCTTTTGCTAAATTACGACCAATAATTTCTGCCGTCTGTTTAGGCCCTGTCATTTCTCCTTCATAGCAATTTTTACCATCTAAAGAGGCTATAATCGCTTTTAAAGTCAACTGCCCTTTATGAATTGTCCCATGCACGCCCATAGGAACTTGACAGCCCCCCTGTAATTGGCGTAAAAAACTACGTTCACCACGGGTACACCACATAGTATTTTCATCATTCAATTTAGCTAGCATAGCTAACATTTCTTCATCGTCACTGCGACATTCAATAGCCAAAGCCCCTTGTCCTACAGCTGGAATTAATTCATCAGCCGTAAATACTTGAGTAATTTGATCAGCCAAACCCAATCGTTTCAAACCAGCTTGCGCTAATACAATGGCATCAAAATTTTCATCTTCTAATTTGCGCAAACGAGTCTGTACATTGCCACGTAATACACTGATTTGTAGATCAGGACGATGGTGTAAAAGCTGTGCTTGACGACGTAAGCTACTAGTCCCTACTTTAGCCCCTTTTGGCAATTTATCTAAGGTTTTATATTTAGGCGAAACCAATGCATCACAAGGTACTTCACGTTTTGTAATAGCCCCTAAAGTCAACCCTTCAGGCAATTCTGTAGGCATGTCTTTTAAGCTATGAACGGCAATATCAATAGCCCCTTCGCGCATAGATGCTTCTAATTCTTCTGTGAATAAACCTTTGCCACCAATTTCAGCTAATGGCTTCTCTAAAATACGGTCCCCTTTAGTGCTATGATGCACTAGTTCAACCTGACAACCTGGAAATAAACGTTGTAATTCTGCCCCTACAAATTCAGCTTGCCACAAAGCTAAGGCACTACTTCGTGTTCCAATACGGATTATATCTCTCATAAGGATTTTCTCTCCTTTGCTAGGTCAAACATATCATGGAATAATTTCCAATACTCATTTTCTTCGTCTTTACCGGCTACTTCACCAAAACGAATCATTGGGTCACGCAATAGTTTACGAACAATCATGCGACTCATATTATCCATTATTTTACGCAAACGGTCATCAGCATCTGGCAATTTAGCTAAGGCACGATGTAATTCACGTTTACGAATCCGTTCTGCTTTATCACTTAATAACACCATCATTGGTCGTACTGATAAGTAGCCCAATTTATCTTCTAATTCTTCAATGGCCTCGGCAATAATTGGTCTTGCTTTTTGCGCTTCCACTTCTCGTTGGTGTTTATTAGCTTCTACTACACTTTCCAAGGAGTCAATATTAAACAGATACACATCTGAAATATCAGACACATCTGGATCAATATCCCGTGGCACAGCAATGTCAATCATAACAATCGGATTTCCTTGGCGATTAGCTGCAATTTTAGCAGCTTCTTCTGGGCCAATAATATAATGAGGTGCGCCTGTAGAAGTAATTAAAATATCTGCTTCTTTCGCTTGTTCGATAAACTTATCAAACTGAATGGCTTCTCCACCGAAACGTTTCGCTAATTGCTCTGCTTTGTGATAGGTTCGGTTAGATACAAAAATACTGTTAACCCCTTTAGCTTGTAAATGAGTCGCCGTCAGCTCACTCATTTCACCTGCCCCTAACACCAAAACTTTCGCCTCGGACATAGGCTTTGTTAAGCAATCTTCCGCTAAATTAACGGCTGCATAACTTACTGAAACAGGTGTATTGGCAATCCCCGTCTGGGTGCGAACCTTTTTACCAACACTAATGGCTCTCTGGAACACAATATTAAAAATTGGTCCTGTCAAACCACGACTATAAGCCGTAATATAAGCCACTTTTAATTGACTTAAAATCTGGCCTTCCCCTAATACTAGAGAATCTAAACTAGAGGCAACATTAAATAAATGACCTAATAAGTCACGCCCTTCATATACAAAAAACCAATCGTCTTCAATATGCATATCTTCACAACCTTTTAAATGTTGCAATAAATGAAGCATAAATTCTTTTGGTTTTTCCACATCATCTAATACCGCATATAATTCTGTACGGTTGCAAGTGGATAAAAGCACACATTCAGCGACTTGTTCATGTTCATACACATGGTTTAACGCATCACCCACTTCTGATTTATCAAAGGAAAACACTTCGCGCACATTAACTGGTGCGCTTCTATGGTTTAAGCCTAATACTACTAATTGCATTGTTTAGTATCTCCTCCACACGTTTCCATTCACCATCTATAATCATCGCCAACTGTGCTTCACCAAGATGAGCCTGCCAAAAGGCTTCACGCTCAGCAGGTGTAGCTAACAATTGTCGTACTTCTCTTCGTAATTGTTTTAAAGCAGGTAACATATCTGCTACAGGTTCATATCGCTTAGCTAAATCTTGCTTTATTAAACGACTAAGGCGTGGACTCACCCGGCCCGTAAAAATAGCAAATTGCAAATCCCCTACTGTTATATTAGCAGGAAATGTAAAATCACAATCATCACGATTATCAGCGCGATTTACCAAAGCCCCTAATGACCTAGCTCGTCGCGCTAGCTGCTCATTTAGTTCACTATCACTAGTGGCCAATAATACAAAATCAACCTGCAAATCAATGGCCTCTGAGTAGGATGCCTCAATCCACACTAACTGCCCTGCCGCCGCCCAAGCAGCAATTTCAGGGGTTACCGTAGGACTAACCACTGTAACATTAGCTTGTTCATTTAAAAACAATCCTATTCGTCGTGCTGCCACCGGGCCTCCGCCAATGACAACGCAGCGTTTACCCGTAAGGCGCATCGCCATTGTAATCATTAGGACCTCACTTCCTATTAGCTATGAATATTTTTCATATGTTCCTTATATCAAAAACGGCTTGATATAAGATCAAGCCGATTGATACTACATGATAAAATGTGTAATTATTTATTTGTAGCTGTTTCTTCTGTTGTTTCTGCGTCTTCACTAGTTGTTGCGTTTGTTTCAGCCACTGCATCACCAGCAGCATTTGCTTCAAGCACAGCTTGATCAACACCAGCATGTTTATGAATCGTAGAGTTATCTTCGGCTACAGCGGCAATCACTTCTTCAATATCAACAGATTCAACTTGTACTGAACTATCACCTAGTACACAGCCATCTAATAATTGTAATTGAGAGTTTAAAATAGATTCCATACGAGCCTTAAATACGGCAACTTCATTACGAATAATAGCGTATTTTTCTTGACCTTCACGCAAACTACGTTCTGCATCTTCTAAAATCAATTTACGCTGTTGTTCTGCTTCCTGAATAATAAGGTCAGCCTCTTTGCGAGCTGCATTTTTTACATTTTCCCCTGTTTCTTGCGCTAATACAAGTGTATTATTCATGGTTGCTTCCATTTGTTCATATTGAGCAATTCGTTTTTCTAATTGCTCAATTTTATCTGTCATTTCACGATTATCGCGATAAAGTGTTTCATAGTCATGAACTAATTCAGCCATAAACGCATCAACTGATGCTGTATCGTACCCACGAAAGCCTTTCTCAAACTCTTTATTGTGAATATCCATTGGTGTAATCATAGCTTACCTCCTATTACATGAAACGTTTGAGATATACCCCAATACGTCCTTTACGAGATGTGCCTGTGATGGCCTCAATCTTCATTCGTCCACGACCACGAAGAGATATAATATCTCCTTCTTTTACTTCTTGTGCTGGCCCTTTAGCTGGTTGCCAATTCACTTGAACAAGCCCAGCATTAATAGAGCTCACTACTTTAGTGCGAGATACACTAAATCCAGAAGATGCCACTGCATCTAAGCGCAAAGAAGCGACTGTAGTTCGTATTTCTTTAATTTTTTCTTCTTTCGGTTGAATCTCTGCCAAATCCATATCGTCTACCGATACAGAAACCATAGCAATCTTTGTAAAATTTTGTTTCACATAGTCTGCCATTGCAGAGTCAACAATTAACTGGGCACCACCAGTTTGCATAATAATATCGCCAAAACTAGTGCGCTCAATACCCAAACCCATGAGCGAGCCCAACACATCACGATGGGTTAACAAGCGAAACCGCGGATCCCAAGAAACTTTTAAAGCACTAATACCTATATCAACAGTTCCTTGAAAATCTGCTGCTACAAATGCTACCCGTATGCGCTCGGCTCCTTCATAGCCACCGCCAAATTCCACACGCAACTGTGGCAAATTAGCTTTAATTGCATCTGCAATAACAAGGCCAGCTGGTGACATAAACTCAGTCACCCGAAATGGTTTACCACCTACCACTTGCTCGGCTAAATCGAGCATACGGCGTGCTTCTTCACCATTGCCAGATGCTTCAAAATAACGAATTAATTTCTCTTTATCTTTCACAAATCCTCCTTCACTTCTTGCCTAACTCAAAGGAGCGTTCATAACAAGCAACTACCCCCTCTTGCATAGCGGTTCGGAGTCCAGCTTTTTCCATAGCAGCAATCCCAGCAATTGTCGTACCACCAGGGGAAGTCACTTGATCGCGCAAAATAGCTGGATGAGTACCTGTTTCAAGAGCCATTTTACCCGCTCCAAACAAGGTATAGGCAGCCGCCTTAATAGCTAACGGACGCGTTAACCCAAGACGAACACCTGCATCAGCCAACGCATCCATAATCACAAATGCATAGCCTGGGCCGGAACCCGAGATAGCTGTTAAGCGTTCTAAATCAGCTTCTGTTACAACAACAGCTTCACCTATAGCACTGAATAATTGGCAAAAATCTGCCGTAGCTTCTTCTGTGCCCTTAGTTCCTACTGCTAAAGCAGTTAAACCTGCACCAACAGCAACAGGCGTATTAGGCATAGCACGATACCAAACAGCCTGTGGTAAAGCCTCCTCTAGGGTCGCTAAATTAATCCCTGCTGCTACTGACAAGCACACTGTACCAGCTGGAATCGCTTTAAATTGAGATACTATTTGCGGCCATACTTGTGGTTTGACAGCCCAAATAATCGTGTTGAACCGATTCAAATCAGGCAATTCAACACTGGCCTTAACACCTAATTCAGTTTGTAACGCCTCAGCACTAGCCTGTGTTCTAACAAGCACCTGTACCTGCTCAGGCGTAATTAACTTGGCCTGCAAGGCGCCACGTAATATAGCGCCTCCCATGGCTCCTGCCCCCACAAATAAAATTTGTCCTAACATAGTAGCTCCTATTAGATTTGTGGCTCTTTCCACGCAAATGTTTCAGATAAATCACTGTAACTTTTGTCGTTATAATCTACAGTTACATTCACAGGTACGCAAATGAAAATATCTTTACCAATTTTTTCTAATTTACCATCTAATGCAAAGGTTGCACCACTTACAAAGTCTACAATACGAGCCGCTTCATGAGGGTCTGTTTTTTCAAAGTTAATAACAACTGGACGCATATCACGAAGTTCATTAGTAATCTTTTCAGAATCTTCAAATACAGTTGGTTCAACAATTACTACTTTCATTGCATTAGGACGCTGTGCCACGGTGTTATATCCTCCTGTTTTTGCGGGACGGAATGCAGAACTGGTAGAATTAGTCTGAGCTACCTGATGTGCAGGCTCATCATATTCAGGACCTAAATTATCTTCATAAGTCTCTTCATCGTAATCATCCCGATCATTTACAACAAACATTTTTTTGATGTTGCTCCAATTAAAGCTCATTTATAAACCCTCCTACATTGCGCTAAGCCATTAATTATATACTCGGTTACCAAAAATTGCGGTGCCAACGCGAATCATATTCGCGCCTTCTCCTAAAGCCACTTCAAAGTCATGGGTCATCCCCATTGATAAATACGAAATCTGTCCTTCTGGGAATTGGGACTTCATATCTTCATAGAGTGCATGGGCTACTCGAAAAATAGGACGAGCTTCTTCCGGATTTTCGAAAAAAGGCGCCATACACATCAACCCTTTAACTCTAACATTTGGCAATGTCTTCGCATAATCGCGCACTTCTGGAAAGTCTTCCACCGTCAACCCCGATTTACTTTCTTCTCGTGCCACATTAACTTGTAATAAAATATCTTGTATTTTATCACATTTAATGGCCACTTTATTTATTTCATCTAGTAGCTTCTTGCTATCGACAGAATGTATTAAAGAAAATAGCGGCACTGCTTGCCGAACCTTATTTACTTGCAAATGACCAATCAAATGCCAGTCCAATTCTGGTCCCTTATAGGTTAAAATCTTTTCTTTTGCTTCTTGTACTCGATTTTCACCTACCGTGCGAACACCTAGTTGAGCCACTGTTTCCACCGCTGTTACAGGATGATTCTTAGTTACTGCTATGAGTGTTACTGCATCATGTCTACCCGCTTGTGCCATAGCATCTTGCATACGCTTTTGCACAGCTTCTAACGCATCTTTTATCATAGCCTACCCCCTATATGCACCGGCTAACACCTGTCAGTGCATGTAAAAAATTACTTTCATGCGATAATATTATATAATACTTTAAGTAAAATGCCAATGAAAATATGAGAAACGCTGTATATATTAAGGTTATTTTTATAAATTTTTTATATTTAGTTCAAATTAGGCAACTATATAAGTCAACTTTATATCGAAAAAATCTCTTGAAGCTCTACATCATCTCTTTTAAAAATAATATTTTCAAACCGCTCTTCCCCCGTCTTACGTGATAAAATTGCCTCTATCGGTACTGGATATTTTAATACATTTCCTTTAAGTAAAGTCTGCGGAACATGTATTCTCGTATCAGTAAACCCTAAAGTACATCCACCATCTGAAGAAGCTAAGACACAACGAATCTTATTTTTTTCAAAATATTCTTCCGCCATTACCAATTCTTGACTAAACATTTGACAAGCCGATTCTAATACAGCAACCTTTCGTCTAACAGAACCCTTTTGCTGTTTAGAGAAAATTTCAAAATCATCTACAGACAATGTTTCCGTCAGACATTTTTCAAAAAAATTTTTAGGTTCTAAATTCCCAGTAACTCCTGTTAAATGTAAAAAATTGTCTTCTTTAGCTGTCAAGATATAATACTTTTTATATTTGAAAAGGCGCGAATAAATCAAATACTCTTGATTCAAAAAATTATTCGCGTATATATTGGCACCAACAATTAACTTCCGCCTTATATTTTCCTTAAATGAGCTCATTTTATGTCCCCTTACATAAGAAAAAGAGGGGTAATTACCCCTCTTTTTCTTGATTTTACACAGTTATCTCTGCCATGGAATGGGTTTTCAGTCTCCATCCGACCACTGGAAGTAGGTTTAACGTCTCTACTCCGACTATTTCTTTCCTAAATTATAACACATTCCCCAAATTTTAACAAATAATGGACTTTATAGTAAAAAAGAATCACATTTCCACTTATTTTAAATTTGTTAACATAGCAAACAAAGCCATGCGCCCCGTTTTGCCAAATTCACGTCGATAAGAGTAGCAAGCTGGGGCCGTCATACTATCGGAAGTAGACACGGTAATTTGCTGCCAAGGTACACCTAACTGACGCAGTTCTTGTACAATAAATTGCTGTAAATTCACCCGCGGGGTCTGAATACCTTTATCCGCCCGATATTTATAGCCTACAATCTGTTCTGGAACGAGTGCCGCTTGCCTAAATAAATCCGCCAATTCTTCACTCACTTCAAACGACTCATATTGGATGGATGGACCTAAATAAACATGACAATCTTCTGGTTTCGTACCATAAGCATCGCCCATAGCCTCTATAGTACGCACTGGTATATGTCCAATCGTACCTCGCCAGCCAGCATGAATAACGGCCATAGCATGTTGACGTTGATCATAAACTAACACGGGCACACAATCAGCGACCAATAACAATAAAGGCACGCTGATTAGATTCGTTATCAACGCATCGCTATCAGGAATTGCCGTATCCATCTGAAAAGCGCCTGCACCTACCTGCTCTTTTGTCACTTCTGAAATGTGTGTGCCATGTACTTGTTGAGCACAAGTTAGCATTTCAGGCGCTACTCGCAAATGTTTAGCTAAACGTTTCCGATTTTCCCACACATGTTCCATCTCATCCCCTACATGCAACCCCAAATTAAACGACTCAAAGGGCTTTTGAGATACGCCACCAAAACGTCGTGTTACCCCATGCATAAGGGAAAATCCAGTTAATGCTGTAGCCGCTTCAAATTCAAAAGGCCGTCCAGGGAATCCGCCCCCCTCACGAATTACTGTTCTATTTTGCCGTGCCATAGGTTTCACCTCATCCTACACAAACACCACAGCGTTTACACCCCTCTTGACAAGGCGGGGTATACACTTCTGTCAAACTACGTTGCCATTCAGCCGCTAAATAGCCCTCAGCTAATTGCATATCTAACATATCCCAAGGCAGAGGCTCTGTTAACTCTCGCTCTCTATATAAAGCCTCATCCATATCATACGCATACTCATTACAAGCCTTTTTAAATTGTTTTGGTCCCCCCGCTTCAACAGCCGCCAAAATAATATCGCCTAAACGGCGATCGCCACGCGCTAATACGCCCTGAATATAGGCTTCTTTAGGTGATTCTACTAACACTTCAATACGTCGGTTTTTACTCAACGCTTTCTTAATTGTATTAAGCTTCTTAGTTACATCCTTTTGATGGGCCATTGGCATCCACTGAAACGGCGTAAATGGTTTAGGAATAAACGGATTAACACTTAAGGTTAAACGACCTTTGCAACCAGCCTCTTGCATATAGGCATATACATCTTCCGCCATACTCACAATAGCCATCACATCTTCTTCTGTTTCTGTTGGTAACCCAACCATAATATACAAACGAATGTGAGGTATACCGGCCTTAGCCGCCAACTTTACCGCTTTTGCCATGTCTTCATTTGAAATCCCTTTATTAATAACACGGCGCAAGCGATCACTGCCCGCTTCGGGCGCAATCGTAATCGTTTGCTGTCCACTTGCCGCTAAACCATCTACCACCGCCTGCGTTAATGAGTCAGCACGCAATGACGCACAAGAATAGCGAAGCCCTTTAGAACGAATATATGTCACTAATTCATCAATGTCAGGATAGTCTGAAATCGCTGCCCCCATGAGACCTACTTTTTTATTTAATGCCGCCGCTCTATCAACGCCCGCTTTTAACAAATCAAGACGCCGTACGCGCGGCGTTCGATAACAATAGCCAGCCATACAGAAACGGCAGTGACGACCACACCCACGGGCTACTTCAACAATATACATTGCCCCAAATTCAGTAAAATCTGTAGCAATAACTGTTTCACCAACTGTATCAAGAGATTTCCAATGTCGTGTCACCTTAGGCACTACACAACCTGTACTAACTGTGGAATTAGTATTTTTTGTATTCTCTGTTACCGTAACTGCAACATTTTCTGCGGTACCACTTATACCTTCAGCCAAGTGATAGCCTGCAAAGCGCCCACTGTCATCAAATTGAGGCTCATACAAGGCCGGCACATATACACCCGTGATTTTACTTAAAGCAAGTAAAATATCAGAGCGCAACCATTGTTCATTGCGCCCTTGTTCAATTACTGACAACACATGCGAAACTAACTCTTCACCTTCACCAATAATAAATGCATCAATAAAATCAGATACTGGTTCAGGATTAAAGGTAGCACAAGGGCCACCTGCAATAACAATGGGATCCCGTTCAATGCGATGAATTCGTTTTACTGGCACACGGCCTAATTTTAATAAGGTAGGAATGTTAAAATAATCCATTTCAAAAGTAATATCAAAACCGATTACATCACATTCATATAAGGGCCGTTGCGTTTCCACACTCATCAACGGCAAACGATGCTTTTCATAATCACGCAATTCTGAATTAGGTGGTAAAAAATATCGTTCCCCACAACTTGTAGGTCTTGCATTAATTTCTTCATAAATAATTTGTAGTCCCAAATTACTCATGCCAACAAAATATGTATTAGGATACACTAACCCCACTTTAAATGGTTTGTGAGGATTGCTTTCAATTCGACTTACTTCCTTCGCCCGAAGCGATTGTAAGCCATTTAATATTTCATTTCGTGTCACGGCACAACCTCCTTGAGCAATCAACATCTTAATTATTTATTATAACATGAAATATCCTGCTAAATAAACATAGATAAAAATAGATATACTAAACAATCTTAGATAACTATAGATACAACTAAATAAATACAACAGATAGTTTAATTCCTCCTAAATAAACATAGCAAAAGAGCGCTCTCCTTATCAGTAAGAACGCTCCTTCATTATCGCGATATGCTCATATTCTATTGTTACTTCTATCTATATTAACGGCTCCAGCCGGTATTACATAAAACTCTACTTTTTATTCTGCTGTATTACTATAAAACTCTATTTTTATTCTGCAAGAGCGTCTTTAATAGCCTCTTCCATGGCTGCTGGCTCTTCAGTTGGTTCAAAGCGCCCTATGACTTCACCTTTACGATTAATCAAGAATTTTGTAAAATTCCATTTAATCGAATCATCGCCTAAAAATTCTGGGAATTTTTCTTTTAAAAAGTTATTCAAAAAGTCTGCTTTTTCCCCTTTGAACCCCTTAAAACCTTGTTGTGCTGTTAAATATTTGAATAAAGGGATTTCATCAGCACCACGAACTACAGCTTTCCCCATCACCGGGAAGGTTACGCCATAATTTAATTTACAAAAGCTCTGCACTTCTTCATTAGAACCTGGCTCTTGCTCTAAAAATTCATTAGCAGGAACAGCTATGACAGAAAATCCTTGATCTTTGTACTCTTTATATAAAGCTTCCAAGCCTTCATATTGTGGTGTAAAACCACATTTGCTAGCCGTATTAGCAATTACTAATACTTGACCTTCAAATTCTTTTAAACTAACTTCTTTACCTGCTTTATCTAATACACTGTAATCGTATACGCCCATGATATTGTCTCCTTTACACATAACTTACTGCGTTTCACTTAATTAACGTCTACTTTAATACTAACTTACTAACTTACTAACTTGCTAACTTACTAACTTACTAACTTACTAACTTATTACCTTACTAACTTATTACCTTACTTCAATTCTAAATTACTTAAATGTTAACTTATCGAGTATCACCGGTTATCTCTCTTTCGATAATTTAATTGTACACAATTTTTTAATTGTTGTCAACTATATTTTGCGCAATTTAATTAATAAAAATTTATTTTCATATCATTCTTCTAATACTCAGTCTCAAAAATCCTTATATTTACTGGACTTTCATCTATATTACTACACACAAATTTTCTTAAAAATCATTCAAAATTTCCCTCAATTTTTCTAAAAGCTCCTAAAATGACTTCCATTATTTCTAAAATTTTAAGCCACAAAATAAAAATTCACTTGTTTTTAGCCACATATATTTTAAAACCTACTCCTTACAATATAAAAATAAAAAGCCATTTAATCACAATTCGTGGTTTCTCAACGCCCAACGATTTGCATTAAATGGCTTTTATCTTAACCCTTACTATTAAATTCCCCAAAATCGACTAAAATTACTTAGCCTAAATATCTACACCAACCATACCCTTTTCAGAAGCCGCTTCCCCTTGCAAAGCTTCATCAACAACGATAGAACGTTTGCTAACTAAAGTACAAACACCAAATGTAATAGCACATACAATCCATTCTAAATAAATTACATGCGGTACAATTCGTACCACTGGAGCAATATTCCATAAAATTAAAGTTACTACTGCGGCTACTAATGTGTAGAATGCACCTATACGACTACAATATTTTGGCGCGAATAATGTCATCAACACAATCACCGAAAATGCAGCCATTAAGCTCAATCCCTGCATTAAAGTAGCAATAATGCCACTAATCGTCAAAGCAAATGTGAAGGTTAATAAACCCATGACAACAATAGCAATACGGGTAATCAATGTATACTGCTCATCGGTTACATTTGGGTTGATGAAACGTTTATAAATGTCTTGAGAGAACAAAGTCCCTGAACTTAACAAAAGATTACAAGCCGTACTCACATCTGCGGCCCAAAGAGCAGCTAAGGTTAATCCTGCTAATAAAGGATGTAAAGAAACAATTAACTTAGGTAAGGCTAATGCAGGGGATAACCCAGGATATAACTCCGCTGCAATAACACCTAAATACGCACTAACGAACCCGATAGGAAGCATAATCAAACCACCAAGAATAAATCCTTTACGAGCGACCCCCACTGTTTTAGCGCCTAAGGAAATTTGAATAATACTTTGTAACGATAAATTAACGGTAATCAAAGTAACTACCCAAGTTAAAATAGTTAAACCCCCAACGCCTTCTACTAAATCAAACATATGAGGCATCGGTGCCTGCGCTTCTACGGCTGCCGTACCACCCATTAAATGCACTGCCATATAAGCCGCTGCTGCAATACCGATATACTTAAGCGTAACATTTAACAAGTTGGAAATACTAGCTGACCACATGCCCCCCATCATAGTAACACCGATGAACACAACGGCACTCATAATCATACCAGTTGTTACCGTAAATACTTCAGGCAATAGAGCGGCTAAAATGGTGCCACCAGCTACATACTGCAAACTCATTACACAAAGTTGCACTAAGATCTGGATTACAATGCCTGCAATTCGACTTTTCTTATCATAATACCGTTCTAACATTTCAGGCACTGTTGTAATTTGTAAACGACGGTATCGTTTAGCCACTGTAAGGCCCATCACAATCGCACCAAGCCCCCAAGCAGCCGTATACCAGCCAGCCGAAATCCCTTTCATATACGCTTGTTCTGCCACTCCAATTGTTGAGGCGCCACCTACTGCTAAGCCTACAATTGAAACAGTAATCAATGGCGTTGTCATGCGACGACCTGCTAATACATAATTTTCAGCTTTCCCCGTCGTTAAACGACGCGATACCCAAGAAATAACAAAGAGTAATACCACATACAGCCCTACAATCACAGTTGAAATTGTCATTTTTCGCTCCTTTCGCTATGGTGATTGGGGCATATCACCGGCCCGTCCGCCTAACTAGACTTAACATACTCTCTTCATTCTCAAAGTTAGAAATAAAAAATCGCCCCTAAAAAAGGGACGATGACGAATCGCGGTACCACCCTCATTGACGATTTTGGATAATAAAAAAAGAGCGTAGCACCAAGGGACGGAAATTCCGCGGTACCACCCTCATTATCTCGAATCGACCAACTCATAGTTCTTCTAACGACAACCACGCCGGCTCAGCCTACTCTATTTCAGCTTTGCAGTTCAGAAAGGAACTTCACACTATAATCACTGCCGTTTTACACCAACCAACGGCTCTCTGCGCATGCCTTATAGAGCTACTTTCTTTCATCATCACTTTTATCTGTACTCAGCACATTTATAAGATTGAACTTATTATACGAAAAACATTTGTCCATGTCAAGCGTAATTTTAAAAATAATCAAAAACACCGCCCAAGGTAATCCTCAAGCGGTGTCTCTTCAACTATCAACAACTATATAGCACTCTAATTGAGAGAATACATAATTGTAATCTAAAGGTTAATACAACCGTAATCTATTGTTATTAGCCTTCAACAATTTCAGTAACAACACCAGCACCTACTGTGTGGCCACCTTCGCGGATAGCGAAACGAAGACCAGCTTCAATAGCGATTGGTGTAATTAATTCGATGCTCATAGTAATGTTATCACCAGGCATACACATTTCAGTACCTTCTGGAAGTTCGATAACGCCCGTTACGTCTGTTGTACGGAAGTAGAACTGTGGACGGTAGTTAGAGAAGAATGGAGTATGACGGCCACCTTCTTCTTTAGTTAATACGTAAACTTCACCTTTGAATTTAGTGTGTGGGTGAATAGAACCTGGTTTAGCTAATACTTGACCACGTTCGATGTCTTTGCGGTCAACACCACGAAGAAGTGCACCAACGTTGTCACCTGCTACTGCGGAGTCCAAAGTTTTACGGAACATTTCAAGACCAGTTACTACATAGCTTTCAGCTTTTTCTTTAAGACCAACGATTTCAAC
>NZ_CALPCB010000013.1:0-27420 GCF_943192895.1 Veillonella intestinalis
CAAGTGTAGTGTATATCTAAAATGGCTAACTGATAAGTTAACCAACTTGTGCAAATAATGCAATAGTTGAGAGGTGAATCGATGACAAGAGCTTATAAGGACCCAACTGCTGATGAAGCAGTCGGAAGAATTTGTAAAGAAGAATCCAGGCTAGAATTAGTCATTAGCATAATTAAGCTAGTGTGTAAGCTGGGTGGATTTAAGATTTTACAGAGAGTTAGCCTAGAAGATAAGAAAAGTGGTAGGCGTTATGATTAGGAGATGGTTGATTGACTGCGATGGAATGCTTGGATAAGCTTAGAGAGATGCAAATAGAGCTAAGGAAGTTAGAACGGGATATCAAAGAATTAAGGGCAAAGTTATACTCTTTGAAAGCTATTGATTATGGCAAAGAGCATATCAGTGGCGGAACCCCGAAAGATTTAGGAGACCAGATTGCACACTTTAATGCAAAATTAAAAGTTGTGCAGGATAAGTGGGCGAGGTTTGTGCGATATAGTGACTTTGTTGACTGCATGATAAATCAAATTGAATCTTGTCAGTTAAGAGCGTTATTACACGAGCGATATATAAACGGTGGGAGCTGGGAACAAGTTGCTGAGGTAGTAGGTGTGTCTAGGCAATGGATAGATAGACGGATGTATAGACTAGCAATTAAAGAATTTGAAAAAATTTTTAAAAACAGTTTACAAGAGTTTACAGCAGTTTACAATCAATGTGTTGTATAATGTAAGCTGTAGAAAGAAGCTGAAAGGCTGATGGTTTTACACTAACTCCTCAAAAAATTATACCCACACAAGAAGGCACCTGAAAGGGTGCTTTTCTTGTTACTTTTATTATAAATATATTGCAAATATGTAATAAGTTATTTATAATAAAGTAAAGGTATGTCTAGGAGGAGGTGGCGTGAAATGGCAACAAAAAGCTTTTTAAAGGACGTCACAATGAAGAATAAAAAACAATCATTACGGCTAATACAAGCATTAGAACAAGCACACAATAAAAAGTGCCAAGATGTAGAATTTACTAGAAGCTGTATGACAGCAACTAAGGATGACATTAGAAAGATGTTTTTGAAATAAATGAGTTATGGTTATAAAATTGTTAATTTAGATTTATTTCTTGAAGCGGTAGGTATAGAAAAGGTTAATAAAATATTAAAAACTTTTTCTTGCCCTTTGAATTTAGATATTGAGGAATTTCTGCACTGTAAAGCAATTGAGTTTTCTAAGTTTGGAGTGGCAAAAACTCATTTAGTGTTTGCTTCTTATAAGGATAACTATGAAATTGCAGGATATTTTTCTTTAGCCGGAAGCAAATCTTTTGTTATATCTGCAAAGAGTAAAGCTGTATCAAGGCGAATAAAGGATCGTATAAAAAGGTTTGGAACTTATAATGCTGACTTACGGCAATATCGTATACCAGCGCCATTAATAGGACAAATAGGTAAAAATGCTAATTTCCCTAATTTAATAAGTGGTGATGAGCTTTTGCAGTTGGCTTGCGATAAAATTAAACAAGTTCAATTAGATGTGGGCGGAAAATTTGCGTACTTAGAATGCGAAAATATACCAAGATTAGTAGAGTTTTATCAAAGGAATGGATTTGTATTATTTGGCGAACGAGAATTAGATGCAGATGAGAAAAATTTAAAAACACAAACTTTATTACAGTTATTAAAGTATTTGTAGCACTCACAATAGTGGGTGCTTTTTTAATACATGGAAGAGTACCCAAGTGGATTAAGGGGACTGCCTTGAAAGCAGATAGGCGTTTATGCGTGCGTGGGTTCGAATCCTACCTCTTCCGCCATTATATTACCTAGTAGCACAATGGTAGTGCAATCGGCTGTTAACCGATGGGTTACAGGTTCGAATCCTGTCTAGGCAGCCATATGGACTTTTAGCTTAATGGTAAAGCAACCGCCTCATAAGCGGTAAGATGTAGGTCCAAGTCCTACAAGGTCCACCAGATTGAGAGGAGGTGATGACGTGACACCAAAGCAAGATAAGTTTTGTGTAGAGTATTTGATTGATTTAAATGGAACGCAAGCAGCGATTAGGGCTGGATATAGTCCTAAAACTGCGGATAGAATTGCTAATCAAAACTTGAGAAAACTTGAGATTCAAAATCGCATTAAGGAATTAAGGGAAAAAGAGTTTAAAACATCTATTGCTACTGCTGAAGAAGTGGAGGCTATGCTTACTAAAGCGTTGCGTGGTGAACTTAAAGAAGATGTTGTTGTAGTAGAAAATAGTTTTGGAATTAGTAAAGCGAAAAAAGTGCGAAAACAGATATCGGCTAAAGATAGAATTAAGGCGGCTGAATTAATGGGTAAACGTCATCAGCTCTTTACTGATAAATTGCAAGTCACTGGCGAATTGATGCCGATTTTTATCGGAGAGGATGATATCAGTGATTAGCTATGATACTGCAAAATATCAACCAGTAAGGCTACCTGAAATATTTGGCAAAGGATATGGTCAGTTTATTAGGTTTAGAGGGCGCTATAGAGTAGTAAAAGGTAGTCGCGCTAGCAAAAAGTCGGCAACGGCAGCTTTAGACTTAATCAAGAATATTTTGAAGTATCCGGAAGCAAATGCGTTAGTTGTTAGAAAAGTATTTCGTACTTTGAAAGATAGTTGTTTTGCACAATTAAAATGGGCTGCAAGACGGTTAAAGTGTTACCATTTATTTCGGTTTACTGAAAGTCCATTAGAAATTACTGTTATAGCTACAGGGCAAAAAATATTATTTCGTGGTTTGGATGATCCGTTAAAAGTTACATCTGTAGCTGTAGATTCTGGGTCATTGTGTTGGCTATGGATAGAAGAAGCGTATGAAATTAGCAGTGAAGCAGATTTTGATATGCTCAACGAATCTATTCGAGGTCAACTGCCACATAATTTATGGCACCAAATTACAATTACTTTTAACCCCTGGAACGAAAGACACTGGTTGAAAAAGCGTTTTTTTGATTATAAATCAGAAGATATTTTAGCTATGACGACTAATTATCTTTGCAATGAATTTCTTAGTCCATCAGATTTAAAAGTGTTTGAGGAAATGAAATTGAATAATCCTAAACGATATAAAGTAGCAGGTTTAGGAGATTGGGGGATTGTAGAGGGGTTAGTATACGAGAATTGGGAAGAACGAATTTTTGATGTAGCTGAAATATCTAAACGAAATAATGTACAAAGCTTTTTTGGTTTGGATTTCGGATTTACCAATGACCCTACGGCTTTATTTTGTGGCTTAGTTGATACGGCGGCTAAAGAGATATATGTCTTTGACGAACTGTACAAAAAGGGGCTTACAAATGATGAAATAGCAGAGGATATAACAAGAATGGGATATGCCAAAGAAAAAATACGAGCAGATTCTGCAGAGCCGAAATCTATTGTTCATTTACGGCGTTTAGGTTTGCGTAGAATTAAAGCTGCATTAAAAGGTAAAGATAGTATTAATGCAGGTATACAAGTGATTCAAGATTATAAAATAATAATTCATCCTTGTTGTGTAAATTTTTTAACCGAAATAATGAACTATTCATGGGATGAAGATAAATTTGGTAAGAAGCTAAATAAGCCGATTGATGATTTTAATCATTTAATGGATGCTATGCGATATGCATTGGAGCCGTTAATTAAAATGCGTAAAGGAGGTGTTACAATTGGAACAAGAGACGACTGATAAGTTAGCTGGGGCTAAGAAGTTAATAGAAGCGTTTTTGCCCGGGCATATTGAATTCGCAACTGCTGATGCAGTTGCTCGGAGATATTATGCAAATCAAAATGATATTATGATTCCTAAAGAATCTAAAAAAGATAAAAGTGAGGCTCCTGGATTAAGAAATGCTGACAATCGTATTTCCTCTGCATTTCATAGTTTGCTTGTTGACCAAAAAGCAGGCTATATGTTTACATCGCCTCCGAGCTTTGATGTAGGAACTGATTCACAAAATAAAGTCGTGACTCAAGTTTTAGGTGATACATATGAAAAAAATGCGAAAGAGCTGTGTGTTAACGCCTCAAATGCAGGGATTGCTTGGTTGCATTATTGGACTGATGATACGGAATTTAAATGGGGGGTTGTTCCTTCGGCGCAAATTATACCTATATGGGGAACCACCTTAGAGCATAATTTGCAAGCAGCAGTCCGTTGCTACGAAGAATTAGATGTAAAAACAGGTGAGGCGTATGATGTCTTTGAAATCTGGGATGATAAAATTTGTAGAGCATATCGTAAGCAAAAGTCGTTGAGTATTAATGAAGGTTTAAATCCGTATGACATGTTTTCGATGTTTTATGAACAGAATCAGGGATTAACTAATGAGTTTGTTCATAATTTAGGTGCAGTTCCTTTTATTCCCTTTAAGAATAATAGTAATTGTCATGGAGATTTAAATCGCATTAAACAACTGATAGATGCTTATGACAAGACATATAGTGGTTTTATAAATGACCTTGAGGATATTCAAGAGGTCATTTTTGTTTTAACTAATTATGGTGGACAGGATTTAAATGAGTTTATCCAAGAACTTAAATATTATAAGACAATTCAAGTTGATTCAATTGGGAGCGAAGATAAATCGGGGGTTTCCACACTGACGATTGATATCCCAGTAGAGGCTAGGGAAAAAGCTCTGGATATTACTCGTAAATCAATTTTTACTATGGGGCAAGGAATTGACCCAGAAATGCAGGGATTGGATGGGACGAGTGGCGAGGCAATGAAATTTCTTTATGCATTGCTTGAGTTGAAAGCTGGACTTATGGAAACAGAGTTTAGACTTAGTTTTAATCAGTTTATTCGTGCTATATGTCGATTTAAGGGTATTAAACCTACAAATATTATTCAGACCTGGACGCGCACTATGATTAGGAATGATGCGGAATTAGTAGATATGTGCGCTAAATCAAAAGGGATTATTTCAGATAAAACTATTTTGAAGTCACATCCTTTTGTAGAAGATGTCGAAGCTGAAGAAGAACAATTGCTGAAAGAAAAAGAGGAAAACTTAGATAGTTATGAGTTAGGAGGTGAAGCGGATGGAAATGATTAGAGCATACATTGAGCGCTTTAGCGAAGATGTGCCGATTAAATTGTTGTATGAAGTATATGGTAGTACAAGTGAAATTAAGAATGTATTGCAGTATTGTTTAACAACAGGGAAAACCGTAGTTGAAGTGATGAAAGAAGAAAATGTATATCCTATTATTAATTATGAAAAATCGGATAATGAAACTGATGAAGGCAAAGAATTGAAACAAAAACAAACTAAACGAAGTGTTAAGGCGAAATAAATAGTTTCGTCTTATTTTTATTTCCTCGAGGCAGGTCACCTCGGTAAAAACCGGAAAGGAAAATATAATGGAAGAATTATTAAAGGAATTAGGCATTACAGAAGATAAAGTGGAATCAGCGACGGCTGCTATTAAAGCATATCTTGACGGATCATATGTACCAAAATCCCGCTTTAACGAAGTAAATACAGCTAAAAATTCTCTCGAAGAACAATTAGTTACTCGTGCAAAAGAAATGAAAGCATTACAACAACAAGCAGAGGGTGCTAAGGATGTAGAGGCATTGCAAAAGCAAATTAATGATTTAACCCAGAAGCAAAAGACAGACCAAGAAAATTATAAGTCCCAGCTCGAAAAGTTAAAATTAGACAATGCAATTGCACTGCAATTGACAGGTAAAGCACAGGATATTGATATTGTTAGTGGTTTAATTAATCGAGATAAGCTGATTGTAAATGAAGATGGGAGTATTACCGGATTAACTGAACAAGTAGAGGCTTTGCAAAAAGACAAGGCGTTTTTATTTAAATCTGAATCTAATCCAGTATATACCCCTAAAGGTGGACGTACATCTACAGTTAATCCGTTTGCTGCAGAAACGGAAAATTTAACAGAACAGGGTAAATTATTTAAAGAGAATCCAGCAGAGGCTCGTAGGTTAGCAGCCGCTGCAGGTATTGTATTAGACTAGGAGGTCAACAATGGGAACTACATTAAAAGATGTAATTGTGCCAGAGATTTTTACACCATATACAATTAAAAAGACAATGGAATTAAGTGCGTTAGTACAAAGTGGGATTGTAGAAAATTCCCCTGAATTTGATAAGTTAGCAAGTGAAGCAGCTAGTTTACATAATATGCCGTTTTTTGCTGACTTAACAGGCGATGCATCAGATGTCGTCGAAGGAACTGATTTAGAAGCTAAAAAAATCGAATCTAAAAAAGACCAATCCGCAACGTTTCGTCGAGCCCAGATGTGGTCAGCTACAGATTTAAGTGCTCAACTAGCAGGTGCTGACCCAATGAAAGCGATTGGAACATTAGTTGGTGGGTATTGGGCCCGAGAATTGCAAAAAGATTTGTTAGCAACATTGAAGGGCGTTTTTGGTGCTACTACTATGAAAAATCATGTGCTTGATATTTCGACACTGACTGGGCGTGCAGCTGTATTCAGTGCAAGTAGCTTTATTGATGCTTGTCAGTTGTTAGGAGATAGCAAAGCCAATCTTACAGCTGTTGTAATGCATTCTGCTACACATGCGTTATTGCTAAAAAATAACTTGCTTGAAACTGAACGTGATTCTATGAATGTAGAATTCGATACATATCAAGGGCGTCGAATTATTATTGATGATAATTGTCCTATTGATGGGGATGTTTATATTTCATTCTTATTTGGTTCTGGAGCAGTAGCATTAGGTAATGGTTCTCCTGTAGGATTTGTGCCAACTGAGACAGATCGTGATAAACGTAAAGGGTCTGGTGTAGATTATTTAATCAATCGTCGTACTCAGATTCTACATCCTCGAGGTGTTAAATTCACTGCAGCTAATCGTAATAATATTGAAACTGTTAGCCGGATTGAAATGGCGGATGCAACAAATTGGGAACTTGTGTATGAACCAAAACAAATCCGTATGGTTGCATTTAAACATAAAATTGTGTAATTGAGGTGTTGCATGGAAAAGGATTCATACTGGGAACAGCGTAGCCGGGAGCGAGAAGCTGAATGGACTAACATTAGCAAGGAAACAATTGAGAAAGAGTTAGCTCAACAGTATGCCAATTCCTTGCAACGCATTCAAAATGAAATAAATGCCTTGTACGGACGTTTTTCTCGAGATAACAGTATAAGTATCGCAGAAGCTCAGAATCTTATCCGAGGGGATGAATTTAGGGTATGGAGAATGGATATTGCAGACTATGTTAGGAAAATAAAAGCTAGTGGTGATAAAAAGCTCCTTAGGGAGTTAAATGTATTGGCTATGCGCAGTCGGATTTCTCGATTAGATAAGTTGTATGGTGATACATTAAGAGAATTGGTATCCATGGGAATTATTGTTGAAGATAAGATGACAGAATTTTTAACTAAAGCTTATCAAGATAATTATTATCATACTCGATATGATTTAGGGATTGTAGGTATTGGAATCCCTCGGAATCTAGTGGATTCTACATTAATAGCAAAAGTATTAGCAAATCCTTGGAGCGGAAAAAACTATAGCTCACGGATATGGAAAAATACAGAAAGGCTTGCTAAGGTAATTAAACGTGAGGTGACTAATGGGATACATAGAGGGTTAAGCATTGATAAGATGGCTAAACATGTGCAAGAAACCATGGAATCTGGACGTAAAGAAGCTGTGCGTTTAGTACGTACAGAGATGAATTACGCGAACAATCAAGCTAGTCTTGACAGTATTAAAGATGCAGAAATGCCTTATTACCAATTTATTGCTGTTATTGATGGCCGTACTTCTCATGTGTGCAAATCTCATCATGAAGAAGTTTATAAAGTTGAAGAAGCTGTAGCGGGAGTTAATTTACCCCCTTTGCATGCTAATTGTCGTAGTACAATATCAGGAACCCTTAAGGGGTACGATACTGCTAAAGAAAAAATGGACAATAAAATAACTTTATTTAAAACGATGTCATATGAAGATTATTATAGAGTATACATTAGAAATGACGTAGAATATGGGATGGAACGTAATTATTTGCCACCAACAGTAGAATTTATTGCTAACCTTGCTAAAAAACAGGAACAGCCTTATAATGTAGTTGAAAAGATGGAAGCCAATATTCCAGATATTTTTTATGATGACAATGGGGAGCCTGTATATCCTCCATCGGATGGGGCAATTGGCGCTGTGAGAGCGATTACTTTATTGCCCGGTCAATTAATATTAGATCGTTATGGACATATTGGTGGGCGGTTCTTTTCTGTTAAAGGAACTCCGTTTTCTCAAAGGGCTATGCCTAGAGCTTCGCAAAACACAGAGTATCATACATATAGAATATTAAAACCTTTAGATGTTACTGAAGGGCTAGTCGCCCCTTGGTTTGGTGAAGAAGGCTTAGGGATTCAGTATAAGAGTGAGATTAGAATTAAAGAACTATTGAAACAGGGAATAATCGAGGAGGTGGAATAAATGAATCGAATAGAGTTGAAACAGATTTTACTTGATGCAGGAGTGCCACCTTTGGAGTTTTCTCTTTTTAAGAACGATAGAAGAAAAGTTGATACGGTGGTTTGCTTATGGCCAACTTCTGACAAAAAGTATGAATTTTATATTTATGAACGTGGGAAAAAATATGAAGTTAGGGAATATAGTACTGAAAATGATGGCTGTAAGGCTGTACTGGAAGAATTTTCTTATTCATATCCAGAGTTAATTCAATATATTAAATGAACCGCTTACGAGAAGTAGGCGGTTTTTTAATGCCCGAAAAGAGGTGAAAGCTTGGTTAGTTATATAAGTATTAATGACGCTATTGCTGAAATTGTTGATAGAGTTAAGCTTGTTGAAGAAATTAATGAGCTTAGCTATTTGCAACAGCTACAAATAGAGCAGTTTATATATGATATTGTTGACTATTGCCACCGAGAAGATTTTCCCAGAACCTTAGTGTTAACAGTAGCTAACTTAATAGCTACTTATTATATGGAACAGGAAAATTCAGTTAGAGAAGCTCCTTTAAAAGCATTGGAAGAAAATGATACTAAATTTGAGTTTGCTGTAGCAGAAGTAGATATGACAGATTTATTGAGCAATCAGTTATTGAACAAATTGCGACCTAAATTAAATTTGTATCGAAAGTTGGTGCGTAATGGGAAGTGGTAAATACAGACAGTTATTAGCAAAATATATGAGATATGACCGTGTTACCGTAATTAGGCAAGTAGAAGCTACTGACGAAATTGGTGCTGATGAGTATGCGGAAACAGTGATTTATGCTGATATACCTTGTAAATTAGGTCAAGCAGGAAAGAATGCCATTAATAATTTACAGTCTAATAGTGTGGCACATATTACTGAAGAATTACGGTTGTGTTTGGCACCTGAATATGAGATTTTGGCTAATGATAAATTAATCGTACGACATAAGGGACAAACATTTACATTTTGGGCTTCTAAGGCGTTTAAGTATATGACACATCAAGAAGTAAATGTATTAGTAAAAACGGAGGCTTAAATGGAGATTACCGGATTTAAAGAACTTTATGAGCAATTAGACAAAATTAGAAATTCTCAACGAAAGCTAAATACATTTGTAGCACAGCAAGGTGAAATATTGCGTGGCGAAGCAATTAATAATACACCAAAGGATACTGGCCTCTTACGTCAAAGTTGGCGACGGAGTAGAGCTACACAAAGTAAATGTGAAGTGTACAATAATGTTGAATATGCAGGACATGTAGAATATGGCCATCGCACTCGTAATGGAGGTTTTGTAAAAGGCTCCAAAATGTTACATAAAGCTATGTTAACGCATAAAAAAGAATTTATTGAAAATACAAAAGATATATTAAGGAATATACTCAATGATTAGTTTACGAACTATACAACAACGGATTGTAGCAATATTAAAAGCAAAATATCCTGATTATAAAGTGTATTTTGATAATATTGAAAAATCAATGCAAAGTTATTTTTATATTGAAATGAATGTGGTTTCACATACAGTTGATAGGATATATTTTGACCGTTATTTACAAATTGATATTGCGTTTCGTCCTAAAGAAGATTCCTTGGGACGTGTTAAAAGGGCGGACCTCTATAATATGGCTGATGAGTTAGAAACACTCATACGGCCCATTTTTTATGTTGAAGACAGAGCAATTACTGTATTAAAAGCAGAACAAACTATTGTGGATGAAGTACTGCATTATATTTTTGATTTGGACTTTACAGATGCATTCACTGTAGAGGAGAAATATGAATTAATGCAAAATTTAGATTTAAGTATTAATGATAAAGGAGAAGAACATGGCTAGACCAGATGCAACAACAAATGAAACAAACTATGGATTACCTTGGGTCTTAATTGATTTTAAGACGAAGGCAGCAACTGCTATTGCTCGTAGTGCTCGAGGAATTGTAGCAATGATTTTGCATAATGAAACTGAGGATACACAGAAAATGTATCGAATTGATGATGTGTCAGATATTCCTGAAAAAGGATTATCCGAAAAGAGCATTGAACTAATTAAGCTATGCTTAAAAGGGACTCCTGCACGAATTTTACTATATACTATCCCAGACAGTACAGTTGAAGGCGCAGCTAATTCTATTGCGAGTACACTTAAGAAATTAGGACATGTTAAATGGAATTATTTGTGTGCACCGGATAGCACTTTTCAGGAACATGAAGACATTGCGTCTTGGATTAAGTCAATGTCTGAAAATAAAGATAAAACATATAAAGCAGTTTTAGCTAATAACAAAGGTGACCACGAGTGCATAATTAATTTCACAACTGATGCTATTAATGTACAAACCGACATGGATGAGGACAACAATCCTGTATATACCACATATGATGCAACGACGTATACTGCTCGCATGGCAGGTGTTTTAGCCGGTTTACCATTAGACCGTAGTGCCACTTATTACTCTCTACCTGAAGTTTCTTCAGTAGAGCAATATGAAGACCCTGATGAAGCTGTAAAAAATGGAGAGCTTATTTTAATTGATGAAGAAGACGGGAATGGAGTTAAAATCGCTAGAGGCGTTAATTCATTTACGTCGTTTACAAAAGAAAAAGGTGCCACTTATCGCAAAATCAAAATTGTAGAAGGTGTGCATATGGTTAAGGACGATTTACGTGATACCTTTAAAAGTTATTATGCGGGGGCATACATTAATCATTACCGCAATAAAATGTTGTTCTGTGCTGCCGTCGATGTATATTTTAATAACCTTAAAGGCAATGTATTAGATCCTGATGGTAAAAATAATATCGACATTAATGAAGAATGGCAACGTAATTATGCTAAGCTTCAAGGCGAAGATACATCTAAGATGACTGCAATGGAAATTCGCAAATATAATACTGGCGATACGATAGCATTAACAGGTGATGTTAAGTTTGTAGATGCAATGGAAAATTTACAAATTTCTTTTACTATGTAAGGAAAGGGGAATTAATATATGGCTAGAAATAAGGAAGATATTAAATATCGTGGTCGTCGACGTTGGAATGGCTCTCATGGCCATTTATGGTGGGATGGAGAATTAATTTTTGAAATTTCTAAATATGAATGCAAAGTTACAGCTGAACGAGAAGATGTGATTGTTGGGAACTCTAAGGATAGCAAAGTAACTGTTTTAGCAGGTGAAGGAACATTTACTGTTAAAAGTGTAATCAATAGAAACTTAAATAAATTATTAGAGGCGTGGAAAGATGGTATTGACCCTCGTTCTACATTAGTGTCTGATATTGATGATCCAGATGCGGTTGATGGACAAAATGAACGTGTCTCTATTGATAATGTTTGGTTTAACGAATTGACGTTGATGGCATTTGAAAAAGGTAAAGTGGTCGAAAAAGAATTTACCTTTGGGTTTACGCCAGAAGATGCTGTTTTCTTAGAAACGATTGATTAGGAGGATATAAAATGGCTATTAATATTAAAGAGTTAATTGCAAAAAAAGAAGAGTTAGAAGCTAAAAAATCTATAAAGTATGATTTAGTAACATCTATTGGCACTATTACAGTTGCTAAACCATCAGAATCACTAGTTGCAGAAGCTCTTGATTTATCTGATGGTAGTGATGAATATTTAATTATTAACAGTGTAGTAGAACCTAATTTAAAAGATAAAGAATTGTTAGAAGCTTTTAATTGTGCGTCTCCTTTTGATATTGTGGGCAAATTGTTCGATGGCGGGGAAATCGTTGCTATTTCAAAGGCAATTATGAAGACTGCTGGTTATGGTACGCAAATTGAAGCAAAGGTACATGAAACAGTAAAAAACTAATTGAGGATGACTGGGAGGCAGCTACGGCTGCCTTTTTACTTTTAAAAGGTCATCCTCTTGATTATTTTTTTAGCTTACCTTTATTAGAGAAGATATTTTGCTATGAAGCGATGAAATTGAATGAGGAATTAGAATTAGCCCGACTTAAACTATTAGCGAAAGGAGGTAGTGTAAATTGGCCAATGAAATGAAATTATCTGCGAGTATAGAGTTGAAGGATAATTTATCTGTAACTGCTCAAAAAGCAACTAAAGGATTAAAACAATTAGAAGAAGCGGCTCAACGAGTTAAACTTAGTGGTGTAGAAAGTGCTACCTCTAAAGCTAGTAGCTCAGTGCAAGAATTAGCTGGTAAAACTGATAATTTAAAATCACGGTTAAATGGGTTAAAGAGTGGTGTATATAGTGTTGTAATAGGCGCAAAAGACCAAGCAAGTGGTGTTGTAAAAAAGGTTAAAACACAACTTGAGGGGATTAAAGGTAAAGTTTATACGGCTACTCTTAATGTTCGACAAAATGGGAGTTTAACTAAAATAAAAGAATCTGTTACTGGTCTTGGTACTGGCATGATGATGGGAACTAGTATGGGCATGTTGGGTACAGCTGGTATTGGATTTGGAATATATGATTCTGTTAAGACATTTGCTGATTTTGAGAAAGAATTATCTACGGTTAAGGCTTTAACTGGTGCTACCGATACAGAAATGGCAAAAGTGAAAGCTAAAGCTATGGAATTAGGTGGGTCTACAGTTTTTACCGACACAGAAGTTGCTCAAGGGATGGGTGAATTACTTAAAGCTGGGGTCTCTATGAAGGATGTTATGGGAGATGCTAGTAAGGCAATGTTGGATTTAGCTAGTGCAGGTGATGTAGGTCTGGGCGAATCGGCTGAAATCATGAGCACGACTATGAATGCATTCAAAGAGAATGATCCATCTAAAATTGCTAATCTTATGGCGGGGGCAGCTAATGCTAGTGCCACCGGCGTTAGAGAGTTAGGACAATCTTTTACAATGGTAAGTGCTGTTGCTAGTGGAGTAGGATTATCTTTTGAAGATACGACTACAGCGCTAGCTGCTTTTGCTCAAAATGGATTAAAGGGTTCTGATGCAGGTACGTCATTAAAAACTATGCTTTTAAATTTGAGCCCTACAACTAAACAGGCTACTTTAACGATGGAGCGGTTGGGATTACTCACAGAAGAAGGTAAATCAAAATTTTATACAGCGACTGGACAATTACGGTCAATGAAAGAAATTGCTGGATTACTAAGAACATCCTTACGTGGTTTGACTGATGAACAGCGACAGAATGCTTTAGAAACTATGTTTGGCACTGATGCTATTCGAGCCGGTAACATTCTTTTCCGTGAAGGTGCAGAAGGTATCGAAAATTATAATAAAGCAATGAAAGGCGTAACCGCAGCTGATGTAGCCAAAGAAAAGACTGATAATTTATTAGGTTCTGTCCGGTTGTTAGGTAGTGCTTGGGATAATATGGTTATTACACTGATGACTAAGACAGAAGTGGGAGATGGAATTAAATCATTTGTAGATGAAATTACAAAGTTAATTACCAATTTTACAAAAGCTTCGGAGGAAAGTGGAGTTTTTACTGCTTCAGTGAAAACGCTAGGAGAAGCTCTTGAAGATTTAATAAAGAAAGCTGCTAAATTAGACGGTGGAGGTTCAATTCTTGCTATAGGCGCTTTAGCTGGTATGGGATATGGTGCTTATAAAGGTTACAAAGGCATAAAAGGATTATTCTCGCCAGGTAAAAATAGTCCAAGTGGTTTGCCAGGTATTCCTGACGTTGATACTATGACTGTTAATGCAACAACAGTTATTGTTAATGGTCAAGACTCTAATTTACCAACAGTGCCTAGTAAGGGACCAAGTAATGCTCCTAAAAATGTTCCACAACAAGTAGGGCGCTGGCAACGGTTTATGAATTTTATGGGAACCAATGGTAAATGGTTAAAACGTGGAGGCGCTGCATTAGCCGTCGGTTCAACAGCTTATGATATTGCTACCTCCGATGATAAAGTTGGTGCATCTATAAAAGGTGCTGGTGGTTTGACTGGTATGGTAGCTGGTAGTAAAGCAGGCGCAATGGCTGGTGGCGCTATAGGGTCATTCTTCGGTGGCGTTGGTGCTGCGCCTGGCGCAGCTATCGGAGGTCTTGTAGGAGGCATCGGAGGATATTTAGGTGGAGAGACATTAGCTGAAAGTATATATAGTAATTGGGATAAAGTTACAACCTATGTTTCTGATAAAACTAAGGAAATGAGCGATAAAGCTTTAGCTGATTACCAAGCTTCACAAGAAGGTATGAGCCAAGTTACAGAAGAATCAAACGCTACGGATCAAATTATGGCAGAAGCTAGAGCACAAGCTTGGAATAATACATGGGAATCCATAAAAACAGGTTGGAATGAAGCTTCTAGCTGGTTTGATACTAATGTATGGCAACCTACTGCGAGTGCAGCGGATTCAGCAGGTACTGATATTGCTAATGGTGTTAATAGTGCTCTTAGTACGATAAAAGCAGATTGGGAAGGAATAACTACTTGGTTTGATACTAATGTATGGGGGCCATTAAGTGCTAAGGCGAGCGAAATGTCATCTTCGATTACCTCAACTATTTCTGATTTAGGTTCTAGAAGCGCTGAATTTTTAGGCTTTTCTACCGATACGGCTAAACGTAAAAATGCTACAGGGACCACTTCGTTTGCTGGTGGTTGGACAGAAATTAATGAACGAGGTGGCGAACTTATTGAATTGCCTAGTAAATCTAGAATTTATCCTCATGCTACAACGATGAAGATTCTCGAAAAAGAATTTGGCAATTTAAGTGGGGCTTCAAGTAATATTACAATTAATACTCCTAGCAACAATACTAATTCTAGTGCTTCTACAAGTGTCTCTATATCAGGTAACACGTTTGTTGTAAGAGAAGAAGCCGATATTGATAAAATAGCATATAAATTAGTTAGTTTGTTCGAGCAGAGTAAAGCAAATTATGGAGGTGCTTATTAATGGCTGGACTAGGTTCAATTTTAAATTTGCTATCAATAGCTCTCTTAAAGGCTGCTAGGGAACGAGAAACCATTGTTTTATCTTGCCAGGGTGAACGGTTTGTTATTCCTGTTACTCCCCAAAAAATTAGTGTAACAGATGGACAGAATAATAAAGTGATGAATATAACCCAAATTGGTGAAATTTTAGTTTTTGGTATGCCAAAACTTCAAACCATTTCATTTAGCTCTTTTTTCCCTAATCCTGAAAAAGGTTATCCTTTTGTTGTAGGTGATAATAGGACGCCCGCAGAATGCAGGGCACTGATAAAGAAGTGGAAAGAAATGAGACAGCCAGTTCGTGTTATTATTACAAGTCTTGATATTAATTTGGCTGTAGGGATTGGAGCGTTTGATTGTGAAAGAAATGATGGAACAGGTGATATTTATTATTCAATAACGTTTACTGAACATAAAGATTTGAATACTCCATTGGCTAATAATGTTGCACAAATTACAGAAGCTACAGGATTAAGAGAGCGAGCTGGTAGTGTGGATGCGACTACAGCAACAATGACTAGTAAAGCTGCAGATGTGCTTGATGTAGCAAAAAAAGCGTATGGAGATTATAAGCACTGGAAACGAGTAGTTGAAGGTAATAGTTTAAAAGATTTAGCAATTAATAATGTCACAAAAATTAGAAAGTTAAAGGTGTAAGCATGATCATTAAGTACAAAACTAATGATGGTACTGATGTTGATATGTCTAATGTAGTTGAAAAAATTAATTGGAGTGGCTCTCGCATTCAAGTGGCACGAGTTCTGGAATTTTCATATGTACAAGATGGGCGGGATGCTTTACTTCCTGTCCATTCTTTATCATGTGGTCAAACAATATATGGCTATGACGAAAGTGGAATCTTGCAGTTTCAAGGTAATATTTACTCTGTAGAACGAAATACAGAAGGTTCTTTGATTACTATACGTTGTTATGACAATTTATTTATTTTGTGTAAATCTAAAACTACTAAAAAGTTTGTAAATGTATTAGCTGAAGACATTGTCAGAAGTGTTTGTGCTGAATTAGGCGTAAAAGTTGGGAAACTGCCAATATCCGATAAGAAGTTGAGCTTTATTGCCTCAGAAAAAACAGGATATCAGATAATCATGATGGCATATACTCAATTGTCAAAAACTACTAATAAAAAATATCAACCGATAATGACAGGAGATCTGCTTGAAATTATTGAAAAGGGGAGTCGCATAGAAACTTTTGAAGCTAATCAATATGTGAATACTAACGATAGTACATATCGTGAAAGCATAGAAAATATGGTTAATTCTATTAGGATTACAGATGAACAAGGTAATTTAATAGGTTATCAGCAAAATGTCGATGATATAAAAAAATATTCTCAAATTCAGGATGTTTATAAAACAAATCCAAAAGTTAACACTCAAGAAGCTGTTAAAGCTATGTTAAAAGGGCCTGAACAAACAGGTGTATTAGAGCTTTTGGGTGATTATGCGGTTAAATCATCATATTCAATTAAAATTAGTGACAGTATAGTTAATTTGACAGGACAATTTTGGATTAAATCAGACCATCACTTATTTATTGATGGCAATCATACAATGAAAGTAGAAATAGAATTTGAAAATCTGATGAATGAAGAAAAAGTAGAGGATAAGAAGGTGGAATAATGGCAGAACAAATACCAACAGCAGCACAATCTGCTTCAAAGCTAGTAGATATGGTTAATGGTATAGCACTTGATGCCCGACCAAGGCAAACTATGATAGGAATTATTCTGGCACCTCCACCGAATATTCAAGTGCAACTTAACGATATTATTTTGACTAAAGAAGATGTGTACATTAGTAAATATTTGTTAATTGGTTATGAGCGCACAGCTAAAGGGATTATAAAATCTGAAACTCAACCTAGAGCTGGAGGCGGTGGTTATGCTGAGTTTGCTAGTCATACTCATGAAATTAATAACCCTTATACTGATAATATTATTTACACGGATACATTGAAACCAGGCGATAGGGTGAGTGTAACTCCTGTTTATGATCCTTCTGGACAAGAAGACCAACTTTATATTATTGAAGATGAGGTGGTTAGATTAACATGAGTGATAATTATCCCTTTGTAACAGGGGCGAATGCTAAAGAGGAAGCAAAAAAGTTGCCTGTTTTCACAGAATTTGCTTGGGATTTTGATACAAATACATTTAAATATGATAGCAACGGCAGGCGTAAGACTGTTGTAGAAAATGAAGCATTGAAAGTTTGGATTTATAAAGCCTTACAAACAGAAAGATATCAATATTTAGCTTATTCTTGGCAATATGGTATAGAAGTAAAGCCTTTTATAGGTAAAGTAATGCAGGTTAAGGAGCGTTATTTAGAATTAAAACGTGTAATAGTTGAATGTTTAATGGTAAATCCATATATCATTAGCATTGACTCTGTAGATTTTACTACTAAAGAGGATACTGTATTAGCTGAAATTTATTTAACAACAGTATATGGAGAGGTGAATGTAAATGTATAATGCTAGAGACCAGGCCATCATTTTGAAGGAACTACAGGATTATTCTCAACTACCAGTTAGTAAAATAGAAGGCACTTTTGAATACGATGTATTTGCTTCTAACTCTATCGAGTTCAGCAAGACTGAAGTCGAGATAGAGCAGGCTTATAAAGCAGCGTTTATTCTAACGTCATGGGGAGATTATTTGACTTATGCAGCTAGCGGCTTAGGGGTTGAACGTAAACTGGCAGTGGCTGCAAAAGGATATGTAACAGTAACTGGCAATGGAGATGTACCTGCCGGTAGTTTATTTGCAACAGTAGATGGTATACAATTTAGGACTACAGAATTCTGTGCTGTAAAAAATAGTGCTGATATACCAATCGAAGCGACTAAACCAGGAATAGAAGGCAATGTTAAAGAGGGATTAATTACAGTTATTTCTTTATCTATTCCAGGTATTATGAGTGTAACTAATAATGCGGCTACTTATGATGGATTTGACGAAGAACTCGATGAGGAATTAAAGCAACGAGTTCTTTTTAAGTATAGGAATGCTATTACATCAGGCAACGAAAATCATTATAAGTTGTGGGCGATGAGTGTTCCAGGGGTTGGCGCAGTTACTGTTAGAAAATTATGGAAAGGTAGAGGAACGGTAAAGGTTGTTATTATGGATGCAAATCATGAGCCTGCATCTGATTCTTTACTTAATCAAGTTAGAGATTATATTGATTCACAAAGACCAGCTACCGCAGACGTTACGATAGTGGCACCTTCAACTAAACCAATCGAAATTCGTATTCATGGTGTGATAGGAACATTGGACGAAGATGGTGTTAAAAAAGCGATTAAATCATTTCTATCCACCGAGTTGTTTAATGGAGAGTCATTGAGCACTGCTCAGGTAGGGCATATTATCTTAGACAATAAAGAGACAGGAGTTTCTGATTATACAGATATCGAACTAGTTGATACTACTAATTCAATATCTGCTAGTAAAATTATATTGAATCAGGATGAATTACCTAAAATAACTAAGGTGGTGGTGATTAATGACTGATTTTAACTTATTGCGAGTTGAACCGGTAAATGTGCTTAGATATTTGCCTAAGTTTTTAGCAACAGATTTTGCGTTCAAACGAATTCAAGATACATTATCATGGGAACATGAACAACAACGCTTAAAATTAATTGATGTAGTAAAACAATTTTATGTTAGTACAGCCACTTGGGGCCTCTCAGATTGGGAGGCCTTTTTAGGTATAGAAAAAAAGACCGATAATATTGAATTACGTAGGCAGGCAATTTTAATTAGGCTTAATAATGAAGACGTTGTTAATGCTGTATTTTTAAATCGATTAATAAATCAATATGTAGCTGACGAAAGCGGATATGTGATTGAGCATCCTAATGATGATGCGTTGGACATTATGCTTCCAGATGGAAAAATAACAGATTGGGATGCGCTCGTTTCAGACCTTAATACATATATTCCTGCACATATTGGTTGGATTTATAAAGCGTATTTACAGGCTGAGAATGAAATAATCGCGGGTGGAGTAATTAGCACTTGTGAGGTCATTACCATAGAAGCAGATAAAGGGTATCGGGAGCCTGTATTAGAGGAAACAAGTATATATGCTTCAGGGGTTATTAGTGATTGTACAACTATTAATATAGTTTCAGATAATTAGAAGAAGGAGAATAATATGGCAGTTAATACAGGCCAGTTTTCTGGTGTAAAAATTACTAATTTAGGGAAAATAATTATTGCCCAGTCTTTAAAGGGGCAAAAGGTAGATATAGAAAATATAGTGTTGGGGGATGGATTATTAGAGGATAATGTTGATTATGAAACATTAACTAGTGTTAAGCATGAAGTTATGCGTATACCTATTGCAGAATTTAATGTGTTAGAAAATGGACAGTATGAAGTTACGTTTACCTTTGATAATAAAAATTTAACAGAAGGTTTTTGGCATCGTGAAATTGGTATTTTAGCTAGTGTAGATGGTGGTCCAGAACAGTTATACGCTTATGCTTATGCTGGGACTAGAGCATCGTGGATATATGATAATAGTACGCCTATTAGCGAAAGAATTTTGAAAGCTTCTTTCCGTGTAGGGAACACTGATAATTTTACGATTAAGTTAGGTAGTTTAGCATATGTAACTAGAGAAGTGCTAGAAAAAGAAGTTCGAGAAACGCTAGCAACTCATACGGACAATAATGTATTAGATCATCCTGATGGTAGTGTAACAGTAGCAAAGTTGGCTGATATGAAAAGCTTAAAATCTGGCACATACAACGGAATAACTGTTAATACAAAAGGTCTTGTGACACAAGCAGTTGATAATAAGTATATTGGTAATTTGAGCAGAGATATAACTACAGCTCAAGACTGGAATTATTTTACAACGCCTGGAATTTATAAGATTTCAGCAGCAGCGCACAATGGGGCTAATGCGCCGGGAAAAACATTAACAGATGTGCCAATTGCTACGACAGGGACTTTAGTGGTTGTTGAAGCAAGTAGTGGAGCAATATCTCAGTTTTATACACAAAGCGGCAATAATAATGGTTTAACCTCTATTTCGCGTACTAGATATGCAGGGGCTTGGGGGAGTTGGACGGCAAGCTATTCTGTCAATAGAATTAAAGAACTATTAAATGATATTGCAATGGCATATTTACCTTTATTGGGTGGAACGATTTCAGGTGACACAACTTTTCTTAAAAAAGTCATAGTACCTACGTTAGCGGTTGGTACTAAGACAAAAGAAGCTGCGAGTGCTGAATTTGTCCAAAATGAATTATTAGCAATGTTAACCGATGTTCAATTTATGCAGGCAGTTATAAATGCAATTGGAAAACAAACGTTAGCTAGTTTAGGTGTTAAATACAATTTTGATAATCCAAACGCTTGGAGCATCTGCTTCGGCAGGCTTTTTGGGGGATTAATTATCCAAGGTGGAAGTGCCGATATGCCGCAAAATGTAAGCTATGTAGACAAATCATATCCAATCAATTTTACGAATAAATTACTTGCTGTTATTGTCTGGGACACAAATGCTACAAGCGGTGTCACTAGTACCGCTAATCTATCTATTTCAAGTGATATGTCAACATCTAATTTAGATAAATTTAGGGCTATTACGTCATCGAATGTACTCGGTGCGTTTGGCTGGTTAGCGATTGGTAATTAAATTTAACTATCGCGCCCAATTGCGATATAGCAAGCGTGCGATATACCAGTTAATTGGCTGGCAATATGTATAGTCGTTTTAGAGATATTATTTACACTAATTGCAACTGGATTATTACTATTACTATAATGGACTGCCACAGCCGTAAATTGGTTGTGCAAAAAACTGATTGGCAATGTAATATTTACATTTTCTTGTGCCATAAATCCACCTTGGATAACTAAAAGGTGAGAAAAGAGGCATTATAACTGTGAGAATAGACTGATAATAAACAAATATCAAGCATTTATTAATGCAGATGTGGAAAGGCTTAGTAGTTAATTAATAGTAGGATAATACTCGACGTAAACCAAACATTATTTAAGTAATTTGATGGCTTTTCGGAGTTGTGGCAAGGCCTTATGCGTGTAAACTCCATCGGTAACATTGTTTGCTGAGTGCCCTAGTAATCTACGCTTAACATTGTAATTGGCTCCAGCATCATCTAACCAGGTAGCAAATGTGTGTCGGCAGTCATGAGTAGTGTGGTTAGCACCAATTGATTTCATGACAGCGTTAAATCGACGAGCAAATTGAGCATAAGTCATAGGTTTTTCACCGAGTAAATACTTGTTTCCACTAGTAATCGTTTTTTCAATATATGGCCATATTTTATCGTGTATCGGGATAACTCGTATGCCAGATTTAGTTTTAGACTTTGTGATATTAAAATATTTTTGTTTACGATTAACATTTTTACTTAAATGGGAGCAAAATTCTGCAGAGCGCATACCACTATATAGTAATGTGAGGACAAACCATTTATCAGGATGATTGGATTGCCATAGTTTATTTACAATGCGTCGAGTAAATGGCTTATGAGGTCGAACGGGGATATTTTTGCCAATAACTAAGTAAGCGCCTAAATTACGGTCAGTCCATTCGTTAATTATTGCAAACTTATAAAGTTGATGTATTAATGATCTAACCTTTTTGAGACTTGCGTATGAGAGGCCGTTAGAGGACATATTGTCCAAGATATTTTGTAAATCTTGATGCTTAATCTTTTTAATAGGGATTGTTGCAAGTGCTCCAATGTGTTTTAGGCTATTTACATAGCTGTTAGCGGTTGATTGGCTAACTTGCTTAGAGTGGCTTGCAAACCAAATTTTATATATTTTGGCAAGTGTAATTGTAGGTGTTGGTATATCAGTAGATTGATTAAATTGAGCTAAAGCAGTTAATGCATCAGTTTTAGTCTTGTAGTAGCCGATTATGTGGTAAATGGCACGGCCGTTATTTTCATAACCTATAGTTTTTCTGACCATGTATGGTCTTCTGCGTTGGCCAGATAATTTACAGATTTGACCGTAGTTGTTTGGTAGTTTCATAATTTTAATACCTCCATTTTTAAACATAGAAAGGAATGATAGCATGGACAATCAATATCTTATCGTATTAGAACAGCCTGATAAAAATGGTGAAAGTGTTAAAGTTACCTCATATTGGCTAGGGGTCCATGGGGGAACCTGGGAAGAGTTAGAAGCGCTTGCTAAAAAGGATTATCCAGAGAAAATTTATTTACGGGATGAAGATGGCAGCATACAAGCTAAACTAGCAGATGAAAAGTATGTATGGGGCGGTGAAGCTCCTGTTACGCCTACTCCGTACATACCAACTGAAGCTGAAAAGCGGAAAGCCAAAATACAGGAAATTAAAGCTGAAACTGATGCAGCTAATGCAGCCTTGCAAGAACGTATGATGACTGCGCTTTTACAAGGTGATGATAAGTTAGCTGCAAAACTACGGGACCAATATCAAGCAAATAATGCAACCATGATTAGTAAAATTAAGGAGGTATAAAAATGAATGAAGTAAGATACTGTGAATATTGTGCACAGGAATTAAAGGAAGATGGTCATTGCCCTGATGATGGTTGTGTTTACAATGTATATCTTGACGCTATTGCTGACTGTGATGCGGAAATTGAAGCAGAAAAGGAGAATGATTAATGGTCTATTTACAATATGCGCAGGAAATGTGGGAATCACTAATTACTGCATGGTGGGTTAAAAGTGCGTTGTCTGTAGTAGCGGCAGTGGGGATTTGGTTAATAGGTCTTAAACACGTGCAAGTGTTAGGCATATTTATCTTGCTTGTTGGAATTGATTTATTGACTAAATGGGCTAGTGTAGCCTTTAAAATGTTAGTCGATGAATACGGATATGAACCAGATAAAATTGCTGTGTGGGAAAAGTATAGAGCAATCCCCACGGCATTTGACCTTAATTTAATTCGAAGTGAATATATGCGCAAAGGCTTTGTAAAAAAAGTCCTCACTTATGTAGCAGCTACAGCAGCTGCTTTTTTATTTGACTGGATGGCTAATAAAAATGGATTTGCAGTTAACCTTGTGTGGTTGTATCTCGGGTCGTCCGAATTTTTAAGTATCCTAGAAAACCTCCGAGACGGTGGAAATAAGAGTATGGGAAAATTTTTGGAACTAGTACGGGATAAAATTGAAAACAAAGTTAAATTGTAATTAAAAAGGCCACCCTATTTGGGTGGCTTATTTATTGAAGTAAGGAGGTAAAGTTATATTTAAATAAACTTTACTTTTAAGTTATAGTATGATAGTATATGTATAAAGACAATCCCCCTACCTCTCCTAGTGAGCAGATTTATTCTGAGCGTAGGGGTTTTTTTATAGGAGAAAATGATGGAATATTTAGTTTGTGTAGAGACTCAGAAGAAAGGGCCCATTTATTAGGCTTTCGAAGTTTGAAAGATGCAAAGAATATAATAAAATATATTTTAGAATAGAGCACTCTTTAGAGTGCTTTTTTTATACCCTAATAGGAGGTAAACTATGAAAGTATTTATAAACCCCGGCCACGACCGAGTATATGATAGTGGAGCTATCAACCCGGTAACAGGAGTCCGTGAATGTGACATTGTTGCTAAAGCAGGTAAACTGTTAGCTGGCTATTTACAGACTGCAGGTCTTGAAGTTAGGTCACTACAGGATGACAGCTTAGCATTAGTCTGTTCTGAGAGTAATGAGTGGGGCGCTGACTTATTTGTAAGTTTACACTGCAATGCGTTTAACACTGAGGCAAGAGGCACTGAGACTTATTACAAGTCATTTAACGGCCAGCGATTGGCAGGCTTTATCCAATCGCAAATTATACGTAGTGTGCCTACAATAGATCGTGGTTGCAAAACTGGTGATTTATATGTATTAAATAACACTGATGCGGTGGCTGTACTCGTTGAGATGGCATTTATAGACAATATGGATGATTTAGCATTGCTAGAGCAACAATTAGATAAGATTGTACGAGCAATTGCACGAGGTATTACCGATTATTGGATTGCATGAATAAATCCTCTTGACTTTTTGTGTTCCGTAAAATATAATTGATTTATCGGAACGCATAAAGTGAGGTGATATAATGAGTCCGAAAATAGGGAGACCTAAGTCAGATAATCCTAAAAGTATAGACATTAAAGTCAGAGTGGATAAAGACACTAATGATAAATTAGTTGAATTTGCTAATAAACACTCTATATCTCGTACAGAGGTTATACGAAGAGGAATTGATTTAGTACTATCTTCCGATAAATAAAAAAAACACTTACCCCATCCCGCAAAGATAAAAGTAAGTGTTTTATGCAGAAGTTTCCTTCTATGAAATATTATATCATAGTTGGAAACCCTTTTGAACAAGGAGTGAATACTATGAACTTAACAGAAATTTTAACTTTAGACAGTCGTGAAGTTGCTAGTATGATTAATAAATCTCACAATGATTTATTAAAAGATATTAGGCGTTATGGTGATTATCTTATTGAGGGTAAAATTCCCCTCAATGACTTTTGGCAAGAAAGCACCTACAAAGATAAGATTGGGCGAACTTTAAAATGTTACCAAATCACCAAGAAGGGCTGTGAATTTTTAGCTCATAAGATGACTGGCAAAAAGGGAGCTATATTTACCGCCACATACATTAATCGTTTTCATGAAATGGAAGAAGAATTAAATAATACACCTTCTAATATTACCTTACGTCATACAAAATGGGGCAAAGAGAAAGTAATGACTACCAGGGATTTTTGGCAAATAACAGGTGTTCCCCAAGGTAATGTTAATTGGTTCTTGAAAAAATTTAACCTTGAATATTGGATATTGACGGGAAAAGATTTAAGAAAGTATAAAGAACTTAATAATTTAAAAAATTGTGTAACATCATCCATGACATTGATACCGTCTTATTCCGCAATAATTTTAGTCAAAAAATTAGATTTATGGACTAAAGAATTACAGAAAAGTTTTGGAGATTATTTTAAACCGTATAGAGATTTAATAGTTGCTGATAAACAAGAAGCATTGGCATTAGATACGGACGAATTAATTTCTATTCGAAGCGAAAAAATAATAGCAAAGATAAATGAGCTTAAAAGAAAACTAATTGCTGTTGATGTATTGTTGGATGAATTAATTGATATTAGAAGAACTAAAAGAGATCATGAACGATATGGTGAGAATATATTAAAATTATTATATTCATCGTCAAGTGATATGTTTGGTATTAATAAAATAATTTAAATCAATAAAAGGCGCTCTTAGGGGCGTCTTTTTATTCTACTTATATGAAGAATAAAAAGAGGTGACATAATGGCTAATAATAAAAGGTTATTATATATAATAGGTGCAGCTATAGTTGTTGCTTTACTTGTATTAGCAGTCGGTTATAAATTACAGACAGATAAACAACAAGCTCAAATAGTTACTACTAATACTCTACAAGACTCGCAGACTTTGTCTAAAGCTATTAATGTACCGACATCAACAGCCGTGCAAATCCATCGTGAGATACAACATGTAAAGGAGCCTGTAGTAAGTTATTATGTACAAGCGCCCGATGTTATGACTGCAACTAAACAAACACAGCAGGCAATTAATAATAAAAGCGAGTCATTGCCCGTGGCAGTTACAGCTAAAAGTGACCGCACTGTAGTTACACCTAACACAGTGCAACAAAAGGTTGATGTTTATAAAATCAATCTTAATAAGGCACACAAGATTAAAGTAGGGATAACGGTGATTGACGATAAATCATATGCTACTGTTGGCTATCAGGCAGGGCGCTTTGAGGGCATGGCACATTTTAAGTCAGATGGCAAGATTAAAGGTGCAACTGCTTTATATACAGTTGCTGAATGGTAAGAAATTTCAGCAAATGACAAATGAAAGTTGATGATAATATATTTTTAAGGTATAATTGGAATACAGATAGGAGGTGCTTTTATGAAGGAAAAAGGAGTAAGAAAAAATAAATATTCTTTTTGGGCAAATTTATTTTTATGCGGAGTATCTATGATTTCTTTATACCCTACAATTCATTATAAATCACCCATTAGTCATAGTTCTGCCGACATAGTTGAAAAGGCTTGGGAAATGACAGGAAATAGTATGTATTCTGCAGTTGATAGGGTAGGGGGAAGATTAGGGATAATTCATGGAAGAAGATAAGCTTGAGAAGAATGAAAACCATAACTCTGTTGAAGTAGAAGAAAAACCTGAGGTAAAAACAGCTATTCGTGAAGTGATATCGGCTACGTATAAAGGACCTTTGCCACCGCCTAATATTATGCGAGGTTATGATGATATATGTCCTGGTGCAGCTAAAATGATTTTAGATGAATTTCAAGCTAATTCTGAGCATGTGCGAGAAATGGAAAGAATGACTCGACAAAAAGAGCTGGATATGGCTAGTCGAGGTCAAATTATTGCTACAGTATTTGGTGGTGTTTTATTTGCTATTGTAATATGGTCTTTAGTTTCAGGTTGGTTTTGGATAGCAGGCGCAGGTATTATTACAGCGTTAGTTTCTGTGATAACTGCGTTTTTGAAAAGAGAAAATTAGAATAATGAAAGCACTCACAATAGTGGGTGCTTTTTAGTGATTAAAATGTTCTACAAAATTAAAGGAGTGACAGCTGTTTTGCTTTGACGGCAAAAACACGTCAAAAAATACACAGAAATTAATCTTTTTTATAGACTTTAAATCAAGATATAAAAGATGGCCAATACGCAATATTACTCATTTTTATAAAAAAGTAGACAAACAAAATCGTTACGGAGTATAATGAGCGTATATAGGTTTTTATTTTTGTGAAGGAGGCTCATTACTTCAATGGCAAAAGCAAAATTTGAACGTACTAAACCACATGTTAACATTGGTACAATTGGTCACGTTGACCATGGTAAAACTACTCTTACTGCAGCAATCACTAAAGTATTGGCTGAAGAAGGGAAAGCAGATTTCCAAGATTACAGCATGATCGACAAAGCTCCAGAAGAACGTGAACGTGGTATTAC
>NZ_CALPCB010000014.1:0-9712 GCF_943192895.1 Veillonella intestinalis
TTCGGTGGTACTGTTTCTTACTATTATTATACGCTATTTCTCGTCAAAAATCAACCATTTGTTGTGACAGAGCCTTACTTTTATTTTCAACTATGGCCCCTACGCTATTTGGATTGGACTATTAGGAAGTACCTTAATTGCAGCTATCCTTTTCACGTGGCGCGTATGGTATATTCAAACCAAAAAGTTCAAAATAGTTGACAACCCAGATATATGATGTTAGAATACATAACAGTTTTTACTCATCGTTTAACTCAAACGATATAATTTCATAACTTGATGACTTTTGTCGCCGGATAAAAGATATAACATCAAATACTCTATCGTAGGCCATTGAAGGTAGAGTGTTTGATGTTTTTTTATTCAACTATATTCATATACTATGATAAGAAAGGAGTTATTCATGAATACAAATCTATCTTTATGGCATAAAACAATAAATTTCATACAGTTA
Organism: Veillonella intestinalis; assembly: GCF_943192895.1. Classification (NCBI taxonomy): domain Bacteria; kingdom Bacillati; phylum Bacillota; class Negativicutes; order Veillonellales; family Veillonellaceae; genus Veillonella; species Veillonella intestinalis. Next base: position 455 of record NZ_CALPCB010000014.1, read on the forward strand.
ACAGTCCCTATTATTATCACGCAATTTGCCTTAACAGGTGGGTCCTTTTTCTCAGTCGTCATGACGGGGCAATATAGCACAACCGATGTAGCTGGTATTTCAGTAGGTTTTAATATTTGGATTGCTTGCTACTATGGCGTCCTCGGGATTCTACTTGGTATTGCTCCCATTATGGCGCAACTATTAGGTGCTAATAAACAAGAAAATATTCCTACCGTTATTATCCATGGCCTATGGCTCGCTATTATTTTTAGCGCACTCTTAATCATTAGTGGCCTTTTATTCTTAAAACCACTACTACAATATTTAGCTTTAGAGCCGGCTGCTTATGAAGTATGTATGCAATATATGAAAGCTATGGCCTTCGCCCTACCACCGCTCATCTTAACTTGTACGCTTCGTAATACAATAGACTGTCATGGCCATACCCGCTATTCTATGATAATTATGAGCCTCGGTTTACTCATTCACATAACTTTAAATTATGCTCTAATTTTAGGTAATTTTGGCTTCCCTGCTTTAGGTGGTCTAGGTGCTGGTATCGCCACAGCCATTGCCTATTGGTTTAATTGTCTAACCTATTTAGGGGTACTCCTTTATAAGCAACCCTTTGCGAAATACCAACTTATCAAACAAAGCTGGGCCCTTCAATGGACGCCCTTACGGGAACAATTACGAATTGGCCTCCCTATAGGTGTAGCGGTATTCTGTGAAAGTAGTATTTTTAGTTTAGCTGGTCTCGCTATCACCTATTATGGCACACAAGTCATTGCCGCTCATCAGGCTGCTATTAGCTTTGTTAATCTGTTCTATGGCATTCCCCTCAGTATCAGCATGGCTAGTACTATTGTCGTAGGCTATCAAGTAGGAGCTAAACAATATAAAGAAGCGACCACCATGTCCTATATAGCACGAGGTTCAGCCCTTGCTATTGCAGCGTTTATGAGTATTATTATCTTTACTAATTTACGGCTTTTTGCAAGTTTCTATACTAATGAGCCAGCTATGGTGGATATTATTGCTTCTTTCATGAGTTATGCAGCCTTCTTTATTATTATTGATGCATTTGGAACGCCTGTACAAGGTATTTTACGGGCCTATAAAGATGTGGCGATTATCTCTAAAATAGCTATAGCCACTTACTGGGGCGCTTGTATTCCTATTGCCTTAGGGTTTATCTATTTCACCAATTTAGGCCCCTATAGCGTATGGCTTGGCCTACTAGGAGGCGTTGGCTTAGCAGGAATATTATATATTTGGCGAGTTATGTATTTACAAACAAAACGTTTTATATAAGCTACAAACAATTTATATAAATTACAATCGCTTTAAATGAAATACAAACTATTTATATAAAATACTAAACCAATACAACCAAAAAGCTCCACAATTAGGTTTTATACCTTAATTGTGGAGCTTCTTTGTTTCAAAACGTTTTTATTATTTAGTGTTACTTAAATATTTTTCAACTAATGCCCCTGCTACAGCAATGCCATTAATCATATCATCTTCCTCAATATCAAATCTTGGATTATGATGAGGTGCTTTAATATCAGAGCCTAAAATCATGTATGTTGCTTTGCCACCATTGGCAATTACACGCTCTAAGAAGTAAGCACAATCTTCACTACCACCGCCTGTATTAGTAAGTGGCACATCACGGAATAAGCCCATATCTTTAGCTAAGACCTGAACTTCTTTAGCTAATTCCTCGGAATTGATACAAGCTGGGGCACTGCCCATTTCTTTTATATCCACTTCACTATCGTACATAGCAGCTGCGCCCTGTAACACTTCATATGCACGCTTACAAATATATTCGTTAATTTCCCCTGTTTCACCACGAGTTTCAATCTGTAAATACGCTCTATCTGGAATTACGTTACGGCCCGTGCCTGCATTTAACACACCTACGTTAATGCAAGAGTTCCCTTTGGAGTGACGAGAAATTGCCTGTAAATTTAATGCAGCTGTACAAGCCGCTAACAAGGCATTCTTCCCTAACTCTGGGGAAGCGCCTGCATGAGATGAATAGCCTTTAAACTCTACATCTAATTTTGTCGTCGCCAAGAAACCATAATTCATACAAGCTAAGCAATTAGCAATCGCTTTATTAATGCCAATATGCATGCCGAAGAAAATATCTACATCGTCTACAACCCCAGCATCACGCATGGCTTTCGCACCGCGAACGCCTTCCTCAGCAGGTTGTAAAATCAACTTAAACGTACCATGCAACTCGTCTTTATGGCTCATAATATATTCTGCTAAGCCTAATGCCATTGTTAAATGTGCGTCATGACCACAAGCATGCATAGCTTTGTCATGTTTTGACGAAAAACCTTCTTTAGCTGGTAAATGATCTTCTGTTTGCGCTTCTACAACATCATTGGAATCAATATCAGCGCGAAATGCCACTACAGGTCCTTGATCATCAATGTGCAAGGTAGCTACTAAGCCAGTAAAACCATAACCCATAGCCTCTACCCATTTAGGATTAGCACCCTCTGCAATAGCACGCTCCATAGCGGCCTTCATAACTTCATCACTAGGAACGCCCATACGGGTTTCTGCATTAATAACGTCTTTCCCTACTTTTAATTCATAACCCAATTCTGTCAAGCGATCGGCCGCAATAGCCGCGGTGCGGTATTCTAACCAGCCTGGCTCTGGATGCTGATGCAAATCACGGCGCATAGCTACAAAACGATCTCGGTTGTCATTCGCAAAGGCAATACTCTTATAGGTACTCATATAGGCAACTCCTCTCAAACTCTCAAAACGAATACTGTGAGAAATCAATCAATTATACATATAATGATTTCTTCAAACTGTGTAAAATTCAACTACGTTTTTATCATACCACAAATTATCCCTTTCTTGTAAGAGCATTATAAAAAGCGTGCTCGAAAGCACGCTTTTTAAGTCTGTAATTGCAAAATTAGCATATACAGAGATATTTAATTAATAATGCAAGTCATCTGGACCAATACGATGACGGAATGTCCAATATGTCCATCCTTGGTAAATTAATACGATTGGCACGAAGATAAGTGCTACAATTGTCATTAATGTCAAAGTATATTCAGAAGAAGATGCATTTTTAATAGTCAAGCTCCAAGCTGGGTTCAAGCTGGAAACCATAATACGTGGGAATAAACCAGCAAAGTATGCAGCTGTTACGGAGATGATGCTTAAGCAGCTAAATGTAAAACCAACACCTGGACGACGTACACGAGTGAAGCCCCAGGAAATAAGGAAGAACACGATGCAAAGAGCAAATGCTACTGTAGCAATCATACTATTAAATAAATCAGTGTAGTAATAAGTAGCCCCTACTAATACAAGAGCACCTACCGCTGTAATAACACCTTCTACTAAAGCAGTAGCACGAGCGCGTTCTGCGATTGGACCAATTGTTTTAATAGCTGTATACAAAGCACCATGGTATACGAATACCAAGATGAATGCTAAACCACAAAGAATTGTGTATGGGCTAAGTAAATCAAAGAAGCCTCCTACGAAATTCATCTGACCATCAATTGGTGTACCTTGAATTAAGTTACCTACTGTAACGCCCCAAAGAAGAGCTGGAATTAAGGAACCAAAGAAAATGCAATAGTCAAATGTTTTACGCCATGCTAAGGATTTATCTTTACTACGGAATTCAAATGCAACACCACGAGCGATTAAAGCAGCCAACATTAAGAATAAAGCTAAATAAAAACCACTAAATAAAGTTGCATATACATGTGGGAAGGATGCAAAGGTAGCACCACCAGCGGTAATCATCCAAACTTGGTTGCCATCCCATACAGGACCAACTGTGTTAATCATCTGACGACGTTCCACATCATTTTTACCTAAGAATGGAAGCAAGATACCAACGCCATAGTCAAAGCCTTCCAGTGTGAAGAATCCTGCGAATAATACACATACGAGGATGAACCACACTACGTCTAAATTTTGTAAAATTATTTCCATAATGCTGCCTCCTCTCTAATATCTTGAGATGGATTGCCTTCTGGACCTTTCTTAATATGTTTCACTGCCAAGTATAAAGCAGCAATAGCCGCTAAAATATATACAGCGGAGAAACCAATAATTGTTGTCCAAATTTCACCAGCAGTTACAGTGCTAGATACACCATCTGCTGTTTTTTGTAAGCCATAAACGAGCCATGGTTGACGCCCCATTTCAGCTACATACCAACCAGTTGCATTAGCAATGTATGCAAATGGCAACATCCAGAATACAGCATTAAGCATTGCACGGGATGTTTCAAGTTTACCAGCACGGTTCATAGCAAATGCTACGATAGCTACTAAGAACATTAATACGCCAGAGAATACCATAGCACGGAAGGACCAGTACATGGAGGTTACATGCGGTACATAATCGCCAGGGCCATATTTTTCTTCATCAGCTTTCTGAAGCTCTTTCATACCTTGCATTTCACCATTGAAATCATCAGTTGCCACGAAGCTCAATAAACCTGGAATTTCAACGAAACTATTAGTAGTCTGATTTTTTTCATCAATAGTAGCAAATAAGCTAAATGGAGCACCTTTAGTTGTATCCCAAAGACCTTCTACAGATGCAATTTTCATTGGCTGAACTTTAGTTACATACTGACCATGTAAGTGACCAGCACCCATTACTAACACGCCACCAATGATAGTAAATACTAAGCCCCATTTAATAGAGCGTTTGTAGAAATCGACAGCGTTATTGCGAAGTAAGTGCCATGCACTAACAGCCGCGATAATAACACCGGCAGTCATTAAGCCATCAAAGAAAATGTGAGCAAATTGTCCTGGTACGTACCCATTTGATAAGATAACTCCAAAATTTTCCATTTCGGCACGACCATTACGAATTACATACCCTACTGGATGTTGCATGAAAGAACTTGCCACCAAAATCCAGAAAGCTGATAAGTTGGTACCAATAGCTACTAACACAGCTACTGCAGCGTGTGCTTTAGCAGACAATTTATCCCAACCAAAAATCCAAGCACCCATAAATGTGGATTCAAGGAAGAATGCGGTCAACGCTTCAAGTGCTAAAGGAGCACCAAAGATATCCCCCATAAAACGAGAATATTCAGCCCAGTTCATACCGAAGTGGAACTCCTGTACGATACCAGTTACGACACCCATGGCAAAATTGATTAAAAATAATTTCCCCCAGAACTTTGCCATTTTTTTGTACACTTCATTGTTAGTGTTTACGTAGGTAATTTCTAAAATTGCTACGACTACTGTCATCCCCAGTGTCACAGGAACGAACAGCCAGTGATAGATCGATGTCAAGGCAAATTGCCATCGAGCTAACAGTAATGCTTCCATCATACTTAAAACCTCCTCACTTATTAATCGCGCGCTTGCGCCTTAGATGGACATCCTCTTTGCAAATGAATTTCACGTTCTCGCTTAGCCAATGATTCAAAATCAACAGCCTTCAAGTCCTTGATCAAATCTGCTTGGATTTGACCAAATCGTTCCTGAACAGAACAACTACCGTGACAACCACGGGAACATGTTTCATTATCGTATAAGCAACGCTGTAAATAAGTTGCTCCTTCCACAGCTTCAATTACATCCAATAAGGTAATATCTTTTGGCTTGCGTGCCAATGCAAAGCCACCATCTACACCTCGGAAGGATTGCATGATGTTTCCCGATATAAGATTTCTCATAATTTTTAATAGAAATCGATCAGGAATTTTCTGTGCTTTTGCCAACTCACCACCGGTAATTTTTGTCCCATTCGGCAGGAGTGACATATGCAATACCATACGGAATGCATAATCAGTTGCTTGGTTAAGTTTCATAACTGCCCCCTAATACCTAATACAAACTAATTCGAAATAATTCGATTTTGCAATTATTACAATGAACATTACAAACTTAGTATACTTTGCAGTCATAAAAAAATGCTCGTAATATGAGCATTTTTCTGTTCATCTCCATTATAGTCAATACTCTCGCGAATTGCAATAAGATATTACCAATTTTGCTAGAGATTGTTATATCAAATACGCACTGTAATTCCTAGTATTACAGTATATTTTAAACTACCTATAAGTTATATTGATGATATTTCTCAATTATTTAATTTTCAATTTACTTCATCATAATAAAACTAAGGTTTACTATGGGAAGTAATTATAACATCCAGCGAATACTATCAATAATTAGATACGCAATGCCTGACATAATAGCACTTAATGGAATCGTTACAAACCAAGCTAACACCATAGAGCGTGCTACACCCCAGTTAACAGCTTTAACACGTTTCGCTGTCCCTACCCCCATAATAGAACCACTTACTACATGAGTTGTAGATACAGGTAAGTGTAAAAATGTAGCTGTAAAAATAGTGATGGCTGAATTTAAATCAGCAGCAAAACCATTAATAGTTTCTAACTTAAATATTTTAGTCCCCATTGTACTAATAATACGCCAACCACCAGCAGCTGTACCTAATGCCATAGCAGCCGCACAGGCAACTTTTACCCAAGTTGGTACATCTAAGGTATCAATGTAACCACCACTAAGTAAGGTTAATGTAATAATACCCATAGCTTTTTGAGCATCATTAGAGCCATGAGAAAAAGCCATCAAAGTAGCTGATAATAATTGCATATTACGGAATCGGTCATTTAATGTAATTGGTGAAAATCGACCAAATAATACTAACAATAAGTTCATAATTAAATAACCTAATACCATGGCAATAATTGGTGACAACACAAGGGATAAGAAAATCCGGCCTATACCAGTAAAGTTTAGTGCTTCATAGCCTACAGATACCATAACGGCGCCGATTACGCCACCAATTAATGCATGCGATGAAGAACTAGGAATACCATACCACCAAGTCACTAAATTCCAAATAATAGCGCCTAACAAGGCTGCACTAATGACTTCTGCATTAATAAGACTTGCTGAAGTAACTAAGTCGCCACCAATTGTTTTTGCTACCCCAGTACTAACCAAAGCACCAATAAAGTTAAGCACCGCAGTCATCATAACTGCTTTTTTAGGATCTATAGCACGAGTAGATACAGAGGTTGCAATTGCATTCGCTGTATCATGAAAACCATTAATATAATCAAAAGCTAAGGCTAAAAACACCACTAGCCACACAAACCAATGATCAAGCATACTTCAAAACAACCCGGCGGAACGTACCAACCAAATCCTCACATCCATCGATAACGTCTTCCATGGAGTTAAGAATTTCCTTCCATTTGATGATTTCAATAGGATCCTTGCAATCTCTAAATAATACTGCCATTTCTTCATGATATACAGCGTCGGCTTCTTCTTCTAAACGAAGAACTTCTAATACACGGCCTTCTACTTTCACATGATTTTTCTTTAAACTATTCATATATGAAATAGACTTAGTAATGTGTTTTAAGCATTTCTGTACAATTTCAATTAAGCGAATAGCCCCTTTAGTAGGCTGTCCTACATTGTACATACACATTTTATCCATAATGTCTTTCATACTATCAATGGTCGAATCTAATTGTTCAATTAATAATTGAATATCTTCACGATCCATAGGAGTAATGAAGGTAGAACGCAAACGTTCAACAGTCTGATTCACTAACTCATCTGCTTCTTTTTCTTTCTGATCGATTACTCGTAGTGCTTCTTCTTTTTCAATCTCGCCTTTAAACGCTTGTTCCATAAGGATGGATGCGTCATGACATAGTTCAACATGATTGTTCAAGATATTGAAAAATTTTTCTTCCTTGCTTTTTAAATTAAAAGCCATAATATCCTCCATAACTCGTGATGGCTTCGTTAATAATTTAACGAATTACTATAAACGCACGTTCTAATTATAGCACATCAAATACCTATTTTCTATTGTTCATTGTATGCAAAAACCATATTCTTATACGGGTCTAATATATATATTATGTTAAATTAATATACATAATTTAGCATGTTTTAAACACTACTATTTATTAATTTCATACACTAAATGGCGTATTTCAGGAAGTACCAAGCGATTAATACCTAAGGTAACAGCGCCTACTGAACCAGGTAAAGAGAAAAGCAAAACATTGTCACAAACACCTGCCATAGCACGCGAAGCAATCGCTCGTGTCCCAATATCTTCAGTATAGCTTAAATATCTAAATAATTCGCCAAATCCCGGAATTTCTTTTTGGCATAAAGAAGCTACTACCTCTATAGACACATCCCGTTTAGCAATGCCTGTACCACCAGTTAAGATAATGCCATCTAAACTTTCAATCGCAATCCATCGCTGTAGAACCTCTGTTATTTTTATAAAGTCATCGGCTACAATAGTCCGAACCTTTACAATGTGCCCTCCTTCCTCTACCAATGAAACTACTGTATCGCCACCTTTATCCGTTTCTGGCGTCCGTGTATCCGATACAGTCAGAACGCCTAAAACTAAAGGGCGTTCAAGCACTTCTTTCAATGACATGCATCTTACCTCCCATAAGAATATATTTTACAATTCTTTGATAATTTACAAAGTCTTTACTATCAGTATACCACGAATACAGGAAGATAGTTAATAATATTAGACTTATGAATTGTAAAATTTTTGTAAGGTCAATAGAAAGGAGGTGGGAAGGATAGGAATTTATATACAAAAAAAGACACCATTCGGTGTGTCGCACTTAATAACTTTTAAATACGTCCATTCGGATGCTGTGGATTCTAAAACACTATATCCTTTCCTATCTGTTCGACAGCTGTGAATTCTTCTTCGAAGAATTTTACGCTGCGAACTAAAAGATTCACACCCATTTGTGCGTCGTTAGTACTCCTTCAAATGGGGTTCTCTATTTATTCCAGATCGCTTCTATTATGTCACTACCTATTGAGATACTTCTACTAACATCCCTTCTTGGAAGCGCCCAGACAGATTGTTACTCATTAGAGTAACAAAAATAAGAGGCCGTGTCTTTCGACACGACCTCCTATTTTCATTAATCAGCGACTACCTATCATGCTACGCTTCGTTTCACTCGCTTCGCAAGAAAGTGATGCAATACAATTTGTGCGTCGCTCTGCTCCTTCAAACTGTTTGCCCTACTTTTCCCAGCTTCTGGTCGGATAGGAAGCCATACAAAAAAAGACACCAACCTAAGTTGATGTCTTTAGTCAATCAGCAGCTTCCTATCCTCCCAGGCCGCTTCCAGCCAAGTACTTTCGGCGTTTACGAGCTTAACTACTGTGTTCGAGATGGGAACAG
>NZ_CALPCB010000015.1:0-6607 GCF_943192895.1 Veillonella intestinalis
CGCACTCTGGCTATGTTCATTTCGTTAGAAATGATTACCTTACATTGTTCAGTTTTCAAAGATCTGCTACATCGCTTGTTGCGACGTCTTGTATATACTACCACGTCAGAAACATCATGTCAACCACTTTTTCAAAGAATTTTTAATCATTTATTTTAACAATTAAATTCGAATAATTCTTTGTATTTTGGTGTTTAATAATGTCTCAGTAACAGCGACTTGATTAGTATACCGATTTATTGACATGTCGTCAACCCCTAAATTTTATTTTTTACAAAATTTTCTAAAATAACCTTATACCTTCAACCACTATACAGATACGATTAACATTTAGGCTCTTTTATTTACTTAAAGGCACCCTATGTGTCTTTAAACAAACACTAAAATACCTTGCCGCTAAAACTCCTTATAAAAAATATCCCAAATCTCTTATAAAAAATGGCCCAGAGAATATGCTCTCCAGACCACTTCTAAAAAAATATTACCAATTACTAGTTGGCACTAGCAAAGGCTACTGCACTAAAAGCAGCCATTTGCCCCTCACCAACAGCTTTCGCAACTTGTAATGGTGTTCCAGCCACATCACCAGCTGCAAAAAGACCTTTATAGTTCGTTTCCATATTGCGTCCTACTGCCACAGACGTTCCATCTAAATGAACACCTTCTACAATATTTTCAGGTGGACAAGCATCACGCAAGAAAAACACGCCATCTACATCTTTAGTCCCCTCATTGGTTTCAATAGCAGTTACCTTTTGTTCACCTACAACGCCGTTTACGATAGCTCGCTTATGCACAACAACTGAAGCTGGCAACGCGGCTAACCACTCTGCAGGTAACTGTAAAGCTCCACCAATATACAAATTAATTGTTTTTGCTAATGAAGCTAATAACTCTACATCTTGTTGATACGCTAATGTATTTATATATACAGCAATATCTTTGTTTTCAAAAAAATGACCATCACAGCTAGCACAATAACTTACCCCGCGTCCTAATAAAGCACGCTCGCCTGGCACAGTTTTACTCATAGTAACACCAGTAGCTAGAATTACACTTTTTGCTTGATATACATTTTCATCAGTCATAATTGTGAACGGCGCCCCTATAAAAACAGATTGCACTCGTTCTTTTGCAATAGTAGGTTCGTACGCCAACGTTTGTTCTAACAATTGATCCATAAAATCAGGACCACTAATGGTCATAATTCCAGGATAATTATCAATTCGGTGCGCTCTACGCAACTTATCACTAAATCCAGCGGCTTCGAAAAGAATAACAGATTTATTATGGACACGCGCTGTAAGAGCTGCTGAAAGTCCTGCTGGGCCACCACCTACAATAGCAATATCATATACAGTCATATACTTCCTCTATTATTTAATAAAAACTGGCTACTCGCCATTTGCAAGTAGCCAGCATCTTCATGTGCTAAACCAAACGGTTATAAAGGTCTATTAATTTTTTACATCAGAAAATTTAAAACCTTGTGCTTCTGCTTGTTGAATCAATTTTTGACGCATTGGCACTGGCTGTTTGCTAGCAATCTGTTTAGAAAAAGAATCAACACGACGATTGGTATCACGCATATCGTAATATTGCTCCATTTCCTCATCATAATCTTCTAATAATTCCTTATACGAATCAAATACTGTATAGGAATCATCAAATACATTAGCCTCACGTGGCATTCTCGGCTTTAATTGTGGCTTTTGATTTGGTACGCCAATCCCTAAGCCTAGCATAGGGAATGTTAGCTCTGGCAATTTTAACAATTCAATCATTTTTGGCACATTATTTAAAATGCTGCCAAAGTAAACCGTACCGAACCCTGCCATTTCAGCAGCAGCCACCATATTCTGCGCAGCTAAACTAGCATCTGTCCAGCCCTGGAAAAAGCGATCACTATCACGTTCCGTATCAGATACAACCCCTTGTTCACGCGCAATTCTAGAATTACGGTACGCATCTACTAAAAATATAAATAATTCTGGCACCCGTGCTACATATTCCTGATTACAAATTTCAGAAATTTGTGCTTTCAGTGATGGATCCACAATACGGATAATACTAAAACTTTGCATACCTTGACTACTAGCTGTACGCTTAGCTACATCTAATAAAATACTCAATTGTTGAGGTGGAATTGGACTTGATTTAAATTCACGAATAGTTCGGTGATTTAATAATACATCAATAGGGTTCATAAAACTGACTCCTTTATATCTAAATATATCGAAATATCTCTTTCTACAGTACCACTATTTTATAAAATTGTCTACCCTTAGCCCAACTTACACCCTCACTAAGAAAAACTTCTCCACTAAGTAATTTAACTAAACCAAAAGATATCAAATAGTATAACTTTCATTTGAGAAATACCATTACATAACACAACTGAGTATATTACTATTTTTCCAAGCTACTTATCTATGGCCCCAAACCAACTGATATAGTTCTTCCCCAACGCTATCAGGCACAATAGTATCTTCAGTTTGATCATATTCGTACTCATCTTCTGCATATGGAGTACCATCAGCATAGTATGGTTGCAATTCTAATGTCTGAATTGTATAGTCATGACGATTTAAGCGCATGCGCTCATAATAATATTCACCACTTGGCTCATTAATACGCACCCACAGCACAGCTAAATCGGAATCTTTTTGCACAGTGCTATTGTCAATGGAAATTTGATCCCCACTAGCACTTTCCCCTACATAATACCAATCAGCTGCCTCTACTGCATTAACGCCTAGCCCCAAAGCACTAACTACACCTAACACAGCAACATATTTTTTCCATGACTTCATACTAACACCTCTTTTAAAAATTTTACACAAAAAACACAAAAACAAATTTTAATTATATAAGTTATATAAAATTATAATAAATTTAAGGAAAATGTCAAATTACTTATAGTCACAGCTTTATATGTGATATAATTTTAAAATTTCTTCTTGTTTTAATGCTTATTTTAATAATTCATTTAATTTTAACTTATCGTTATAAATAAAACGTCATGATTCAAAAATATATGTCATCTCTCTATAGATATCCACTAAAAATGTCCATACTATATGGGCATATTAAGTCTTTTTTATTCTTCAATATGAGTAAAAGTCATATTAAATTTGGCTAAACTCCTTATTTTTGCTATACTATTAATAGGTTAGCTAAAACCTACTATCAATTTAGAAGTGTAATTATGTCCTCACTGAGTAGATTCTATATCAGTGATTCATAAAAACACATTCTACGAATGTAAATAAGTCTATGAATTAAAAAGGAGTCTATTATGAAACTTCAATTGAAAAAAACTGTAACTCGTGGTTTATTAATCGCCGCTTTAGCTGCTGGCTTTACAGGTTCTGCATTAGCCGCTGCTCCAGCTGATACTGGTGCACAAATTCATGTTAGTGGCACTGCTACTCGTTCTGTAGCGCCAAACTATGCTTTGTTGCGTTTAGGTATTACTAGTGAAGCTGCTACTGTTAACGCTGCTAAAACTACTAATGATCGTGTAATGAGCGATTTAATTTCTCGTTTAACAAATCTTGGTATTAATAAAAACTTAATCCAAACTTCCAATTTCTCTGTATCCCCACGCACAGAATATCGCCCACTTAAAAACAATGAGCAACAAGAAAAAATTACATCCTATGTAATTTCCAATACCGTTACTGTACGCATCAATGATTTAAACAAAATTAGCCAAACCATTGATAATGCAGTAGCTGCTGGCGCTAATAATATCCAATCACTTAGCTTCCAAGCTGATGTAGATCAAAGCTTAACAGACCAATTAACTGCGGAAGCAGTAAAAAATGGTCGCTATCAAGCCGAAGTAATTGCTAATGCATTAGGCCAACAACTTGGCAGCATTAAAGATGCTTCCGTAGGTTCAACTAATACTTACACTATGGAAAATACGTCCTTACGCATGTACAAAATGGCTGATGCTGCTTTAAGTTCTTCAACACCAGTAGAACAAGGTGATATTACTGTAAGTAAAGATGTAGATCTTACATTCTACGTATATTAATTTAGAGCTGTAACTATTAACTGATAATTACACAAACTAAATCAGCTACATAAACTAAATAAGTAAAATAAAGGCTGTAACCAAATGCGGATTTATTCCACATTCAGGTTACAGCCTTTTTACTATTACACTAATTATTTATTATTAATTTATTATTTCTTCTCAGGTACTATCCCTACATGAACAGCTACAATTCCACCAGTCAATTCATAATAAGCAGCCTCTTCAAAACCAACTTCTTTAAAATACTCTAGAACTTTGGATTGATGAGGATACCGCCGTAAAGATTCAGGTAACCACGCATAGGAAGAATTATCCTTACTAAGTTTTCCTAAAATAGGCAATATCTTTTCAAAATATAAATAATATAATTGTTTAAATCCTAAAGCAGTCGGTTTCGCTAGCTCTAAAGTAACGACACGACCACCCGGTTTTACAACACGCTTCATTTCACTTAATGTTTTAATTATATCGGGTACATTACGAAGGGCAAATGCACTCATTGCACAATCAAATGAATTCGCCTCGTAAGGTAAATTCATAGCATCCCCTTCCACTAAGTTGACTCGATCAAGTAACCCCGCTTCATGCAAGCGCACTTCCCCTTGAGCCAACATTTCAGGACTAAAATCTAACGCTTCAATATGTAAAGAAGGCATCTGCCGCAAAGCTTCCTTAGTAAGCATCCCTGTGCCACAAGCCACATCTAATAGCTGCATACCCTCTGCTAAGCCTAACTTTTCTACTGCAAAACGACGCCAATAGGCATCTTGATGGAAACTCAACAATGAGTTCATCAAATCATAATGCTTTGCAATATGAGAAAATACGCCTTGTACAAATACTTCTTTCTCTGCATGATTTGTAAATTGTAACGATTGTCTCGTTGTATTCCCATCCATATCCTTCTTCACTCTCATTCTGCCAAACCTATACTACCTAACTTCTTCATACCTTCTTGTATATTCTTTTAGTATACCTAATGATATGGTTATTTGTAAAGTTAGTCCCTGCATTTTGAATACAATATAGCCTATATATACGGCGTTACTAAAGAAAAATTTAAACTTGTAAAAAAAGACAAAAAATTTTTAAATTTCCTCTTGCTATTATTTTTTGTCCGTATTATAATGACATATGTCCATCATGAATGAAACATTCTTTATATGTAAGGAGAGATGATTATGAAACAAATTTTGCAGATTTTTAACCGAGTCCCATTAATTTATCAAATTATGGTTGGCCTCGTAATAGGGATTTGTATTTCCCTAATTAACCCTGACATTGGCAAGGATTTATCTTTATTAGGCATTATTTTTGTTGGTGCATTAAAAGGAATTGCACCGTTACTTGTATTTTTCTTAGTTATTGCGGCTGTATGTCGTCACAAAGCAGGACAAAGCTCTGGAATGAAGCAAATTATCAGCATGTATGTGATTGGTATGTTCTTATCTGCTTTAATTGCTGTATTTGCCAGTTATTTATTCCCTGCAACCTTGCATTTAACTGCTGTAACACAAGATACCAAAGCACCAGAAGGGATTGCAGAAGTATTAATTACTCTTTTACGTAATATTGTCGATAATCCACTTCATGCAATCATGACTGGTAACTATATTGGTATTCTCGGCTGGTCTGTAGTTATCGGGTTTGCCCTTCGTCATGCTAAAGATGAAATTAAAGATGTCTTTGTTGGTATTTCAGATGCAATTACAACAGTAGTACAATGGGTTATTCGTTTAGCACCATTTGGTATCATGGGCTTAGTAGCTGAATCTATTGCCACTAATGGTATTGAAGCATTACTTGAATACGCTGTATTACTAGGCACTTTACTAGGAAGTATGTTCTTTGTTGCCTTAGTTGTAAATCCAATTATTGTATTTGCTGTTATGAAACGTAATCCATTCCCTCTTACGTTTAAGTGTTTGCGTGAATCTGGCATTACGGCCTTCTTTACCCGTAGTTCCGCAGCCAATATTCCTGTAAATATGAATATGGCTAAACGACTTGGTCTATCCCCTGATTTATACTCAATTGCAATTCCACTAGGTGCCACTATTAATATGGCCGGTGCTGCTATTACAATCACTATTATGACATTAGCAGCCGTTAATACATTACAAATTCCAGTTGATTTTAGTACAGCCATTTTATTAAGTATTATTGCCACTATTGGTTCTTGTGGTGCTTCTGGAGTGGCCGGTGGTTCCCTATTACTTATTCCATTAGCATGTAGTTTATTTGGCATTTCTAACGATATTGCAATGCAAGTTGTTGGTGTTGGCTTTATTATTGGGGTATTACAAGACTCCACTGAAACAGCCCTTAACTCCTCCACCGATATTCTATTTGTAGCAGCAGCTGATTTTGCTAAAAATGGATATCCAGAAGATTTAAACGCAGGTCGTGTAGAAACAATTAAACCTGAATTAGCTGAATAAATTTAAATGTAAAAAGATAGCTAATCTTATAGATTTATAATCGTTCTCCGTGTTTGCAGTAGTCATAAACTACTAAATAATATTCTTACAACAAAAGAGGCGCTCTCTTAAGAGAGCG
>NZ_CALPCB010000017.1:0-2473 GCF_943192895.1 Veillonella intestinalis
CGCTGAACAACAAGCTTTGATTAACCGTTTAGCTGACGAATTCTCCAGCGAATTAAACAACTTGGGCGTTCGTGTTGCTACTTTGGAAAACAAAGTTGGTAACATTAAAGCTACTGGTGACGTTCGTCTTCGTTACAAAGGTTTTGAAGACAAAGGTAACTTCTCTGACAGCAAAGATAAGAAAAGCAAATTTGATATGCGTGGTCGTGTTCAATTCAATGCTCAAGTAAATGAAAATACTACTGCTGTTATCCGTTTGACTAGTGGCGATTTAGAATTCCATAATGCTAAGGCTGAAAGTAAGGCGTCTATTGACCAAGTATATGTAGCACATAAATTTGGTAAAGATACTACAGCTGTATTAGGTCGTTTTACTGCAGTAGTAGGTAATGGTTTAGTTTATGATGATACTTTTGATGGTGCTGCTGTAGCATACAATAACGGAAACTTCTCCGCAACTGCTGCTTATGGTTCTTTCCAAACTGGTAGCCTATTCAGCGGATATGATGCTGTGAAAAAAGAAACTGTTACAGGCACTAAAATTAATGGAGATGCAGAACATAACTACACTGTAACTTTATTACAAGCTAAAGGTAACTTGGGTGAACATGCTACTTTAGGCGGTTTCTATGCATTTACTAATAATAACCTTGAAAACGATATTTACGGTGGTTCCTTAGACCTTAACTTCAAAAATGTTTGGGTTGGCGGTGAATACGCTACATTCGACAAAGATTGGGTAAAAGGTGTAGATAATGATGGTAACGATGCATGGGTTGCTGGCGTAGGTTTCGGTAACTATAACATCAAAGAACAAGGCACTTGGGGTGTTAAAGTTCAATACTTTGACTTAGCTAAACATTCTCCTGTAATTAGTTCCACTTGGAACCAACCTTACAATAGCAATTACAAAACTTGGATGGCTACTGTAAACTATGCATTGGCTGAAAACGTTGGCCTTTCTGGTTACTGGGCATTCAATGGTGAAGATCAAGATGGTAAAGATATCGGCGACTTCTACCGTGCACAATTAGACTACAAATTCTAATTAATAAATTAGATATAGTTTAGTTTAACTTAACATTAAAAGGCAATCTTGCTTTAGCAAGATTGCCTTTTTTGTTAATAAATTTTGAATAAAAATAAATAGTTAATTGACTCTTATCATAATATTATATATTGTTTATGCTTTTTATATTTTTAAAATGATAAACTTTATTTTATATTAGTAATTTAAAGAAATTCTGATATTTTCAAAGATATATTTATAGGAATTTGAATCTTTGAATTAATGAAAACTAACAACAACCCAAATTAAATTCTGTGTTCATCTCAAATAACAGTATCAAATCTTATCCTATATCTCTATCTCGTACTATAGTTTTTTTATTCTATGTATCCATTTATAATTATAAAGACAAAAACAACCACCTCCAAAGGAAGTGGTTGTTTTATTTTTACTACATATTAAATTCTTATTAGCTAAGATTAGAATTTGTAATTTAATTCTGCACGGTAGTAATCGCTTACGTCATTACCAGCTTGGTCTTCGCCATTGAATGCCCAGTATGCGGACAAGCCAACGTTTTTAGCCAAAGCGTAGTCAACAGTTGCTAACCATGCTTTGTAGTCAGTATTGAATGGTTGGTTCCAAGTGGAGCTGAATACAGGTGCATTTACATCTAAATCAAAGTATTGTGCTTTAACGCCCCAAGTACCAGCTTTTTTGATATCATAGTTACCAATACCTACACCAGCTACCCAAGCATCGCCATGGTCAGCTTTGTCAAATGTAGCATATTCGCCACCGATCCAAACTTTATCAAAGTTAAGATCTAAATGACCACCATAGATATCATCATCTAAATTTTTGTTACCAAAAGCGTAGAAACCGCCTAAAGTAGCATGTTCACCTAAGTTACCTTTTGCTTGTAATAAGGTTACAGTAGCGTTATCTTCTTCAGATAAACCTTTGAAGTCGCCTTCAACAAAGTAACCATGAGCAGCAGTTGCGGAGAAGTTACCATTGTCATATGCAACAGCAGCACCATCAAACGCATCATCATAAATCAAGCCGCCGCCAATGAAAGCGCCAAAACGACCGATTACTGCAGTAGTTTCCTCACCAAATTTATGAGCTACATAAGCACGATCAAAGCTTACTTCGTTACTATTGATTACATTACCATCTTTATCAACTCGAGAGTTGGAAGAGTTACCAAATTCATGGTTGCCAGTAGTAATACGAACAACAGCAGAAGTGTTGTCATTTACAGTAGCATTGAATTGGATACGACCACGGTAATCAAATTTGGATTTACCATGTTCGAAATCACGGTAACGAAGACGAACGTCACCAGTAGCTTTTACATTACCAACTTTGTTTTCCAAAGTAGCAACACGAACGCCCAAGTTGTTTAATTCGCTGGAAAATTCGTCAGCTAAACGGTTAATCAAAGCTTGTTGTTCAGCA
>NZ_CALPCB010000018.1:0-2262 GCF_943192895.1 Veillonella intestinalis
TCACCTCTCAACTATTGCATTATTTGCACAAGTTGGTTAACTTATCAGTTAGCCATTTTAGATATACACTACACTTGCTTAAGTCCTGCACCTCATCATCTTTTTTGCCCGCTCTAAATAAATATTTTAGGGCGTTGCCTTTGCACCAGCCCTTATACTCCTCATCACTTAATACTGATCTAATCACATCCACACTCTCGATGTCTAAGCCACGCAACTTATAATAACTAGGACTATGCACCATATCTACTTTCGCTTTATTTTGTGCAATCGCATGATTATTGCAATTTAAATAATACTGGTAGTAATCCTTTACTGCCTTTTCTAGTTGCTCTACAGTACCACCAACTCCAAGAGCATTGTCACAACAAATAATTTCCTCTCTTAATCTGCTAGTTCTTGCGTTATTAGGCAACTTTGTACAATCTAATACCATATCCACAACTGCTATTACATTAAAATCACTCATCTTCATCCTCCGTATTTTCGATGTATTCATCGTAAGTAATCGGTACAAAATTTCCACCAGTCATTTTATTTAAATTTTTACGCATTTCCTCTTGATTATTTTTAAAATCATTATCCAAAGCAATCTTATTGCAATTTTCAAGTTTTTGCTTAACATACAGATTGTTTTCGCGGTCACCAAAATAATATGTATAGTCAATTTTTACCGTGCCTTTTTCTAATTCGGTCATTATTTTTTTACTCCTATCTCTTCATAACAATGCTTAAACTCAGCTACCGAGAAATCCTCGGCAACTGAAACTTACTAAAAACCTAGCATTTCCACCCCATCTTGTTGACATCAACAAAATCGAAAAATACTAGACTCTACTTGCCACTACCTTATCACTGGTCCACCAAGCAACGCTAAAATAATAATAATGATTGTAATTATTTAGTGCTGTGATAAACCCTTTATCGTCTAGCTTATTACGGATACGCTGCATGTAACTATCACCTACATCACGCCGTACTGTCAAATCTACAAAATCATGACCAAGATTAGCCTCATCTTTGATGCGTTTTAAAATTTTGCGATACTCCATCCATGCAGCCTTGTATTTATACCTAGCAGTAATCCCTTGCATATTGCTAGCATTAATCGTCATTATTACCACTCCTTTATTAATTACCCGTACTCCCAATCCCACCTACACGCTCCACGGTTACATCGTCATCATCGGCAAGCAAATACTCGCAAAATATTCCTTGCATCACTCGGTCGCCCTTATCAATCAATACAGGTGCCTCTCCGTTATTAACCAACATCATTTTAATAGTGTTACCCGTGTCAAAATAATCACTGTCGATTATCCCCGTGCAGTTAGTAAGCGTTACACCTCTACTGCCCAAACTAGACCGTATATGGCAAGCTAAATACTCATTTTTATTACAGTAAGCCCTTACGCAACTATCAATCATTACCTTGTCACCTGGTTTAATTAATACCTCTACCGGAGACACAAAATCATATCCTGCGCTACGAGATGTACTCCTCTTAGGTTTACTCACACTATCATTAGTTACTATAAATCCTCGTTTCATTAACGTTCCTCCTCCGCTAATTTGCATTGTTTCCAGTTCTGCGGCGCGTCACCGTTGTTGCTCCACTCATTCCGCCCCCAAGTAAAGGTCAAAAATGGATGCCCAATCTCGTGTGGGTCAAATCCAGCAAAATATGCACGCTTCCAAGCATGGTTGTTACTATCCCTCACTAGCACTTTTGTATCAACTGGTATTGTTGACCAATCAATAATGCCCAAATGTTTACCGATGTCAAACGGCTCATCATTTTCCCATTTTATTTCGGTAAACAGGTCCCCAAAAATTTCTAAACTATAAATATTGCTTGGCGCACAACCTCCACACCAATAATAAGTTCCTTTTATTGGTTTTTCGAGATAGCCATAAAATTCGCTCGGCTCTCTATCTCTAGCCAAATATCTAACGCCACGATTATATAGCTCTTTTAATAGCTTTTTTTCAAAATCATCCATTGACTTGCTCCTTTATCATCACCACAACATATCCTTGCTTATCCTTTACAACCTCGCTTGATAACCGACCTACATACTTTTGGTTATCATCGATTAGCACGCCAGCTTTTACAAATCCATCTAAAATAAACTTACGAGCAAAATCTAAATTATCTGGGTCAACTTTACGTGCCGTGTGCCACTCAAAGTGGATATCAGCTTTGCCTGTTACCATGCCCCTATACCGTGCAACCATCATCTGTGTTGCCTCGGTATAGTC
>NZ_CALPCB010000019.1:0-1731 GCF_943192895.1 Veillonella intestinalis
TAAGGCTCTGTCACAACAAATGGTTGATTTTTGACGAGAAATAGCGTATAATAATAGTAAGAAACAGTACCACCGAAGGAGGTAATTGGATATGCCTACTATCAAAGACGCATTAGATATTATCGGTAAGTTGACTGTCGCAGAGCAGGAAAGCCTTAAAACAATGCTTTTAAGTCCTGCCTTTGTAAAGTCTTTGAATATTGAAGATTTCGTAGCAAAGGAACGCTTTGCAAATGGTCGTGTATGCCCTCTTTGTGGCTGTATCCATGTGGTTCGCAATGGTCATCGTAAAGATGGCACACAGCGATATGTATGTAAGGATTGTGGCAAGTCCTTCGTGATTGCTACGAACTCCATTGTGTCTGGTACAAGAAAAGACTTGTCCGTGTGGGAGCAGTACATTGATTGTATGATGAATGGCTTATCCATTCGTAAGACTGCTGTTGCTTGTGGGATTCACAGAAACACCGCATTCCTTTGGAGACACAAGATTTTGGATGCACTTCAGAATATGGCAGACGATGTTACCCTTGACGGCATTATTGAGGCTGACGAAACTTTTTTCGCCATCTCGTACAAGGGCAATCATAGCAAGAGTAAGACATTTGCTATGCCACGCAAGGCTCATAAGCGTGGTCATTCTACACATATCAGAGGCTTGTCCCAAGAAAAGGTATGTGTTCCTTGTGCGGTTAATAGGAATGGCTTGTCTATCTCCAAGATTACGAATACTGGTAGAGTTTCTACAAGAGATTTACATCATATTTATGATGGTAGGATTAAGACCAATTCCACTCTTGTTACGGACAAGATGAACTCCTATGTGAGATTTACAAATGCCAATGGCATTGACCTTGTGCAGTTAAAGACTGGCAAAGCCAAGAAAGGCATTTATAATATCCAACATATCAATAGCTACCATAGCCAGCTAAAGAGGTTTATGCGTGGCTTTAACGGTGTTTCTACCAAGTATCTGAACAACTATCTTGTGTGGAATAACCTTGTAAATTACGCCAAAGAAAGCGACATGGAGAAAAGGAACATCTTCTTAACTTTCGTTTTGGCAACATTGAAAACTGCTAAATGCAGAGATTTATCAAACAGACCAGCAGTTCCTCTGGTCGCCTAATTAGAATTTGTGGAGATGATAAGATGGTCAATATAACAGATGTAAAACAGATTCTTCAATTTGCAATAGATGCGGAGATTAAAGTCTTTCTTGATGGTGGCTGGGGTGTAGATGCTCTTCTTGGATATCAGTCAAGAGCCCATAATGATATTGACATTTTTGTAGAAAAGAACGATTATCAGAACTTTATAGAAATAATGAAAGCTAATGGCTTTTATGAGATTAAGATGGAATATACAACATTGAACCATACTGTATGGGAAGATTTGAAAAACAGAATTATTGATTTGCATTGTTTTGAATATACGGACGAAGGTGAAATTCTTTATGATGGGGATTGTTTTCCGGTAGAAACTTTTTCGGGTAAAGGCAGAATTGAGGAAATAGAGGTTTCCTGTATTGAACCATATAGTCAAGTAATGTTCCATCTGGGATACGAGTTTGATGAAAATGATGCACATGATGTGAAGTTATTGTGTGAGACACTTCATATCGAAATTCCAAATGAGTATAGATAACTGCAAATAACAGTTTGTAGGGGAGTTCTGATACTCCCCTATAAAAATGGCTATTTATCAACTGTTTGTTGTGACATAGCCAAA